>NZ_JBFBEE010000046.1:0-46691 GCF_040683555.1 Streptomyces sp. NPDC093510 | reverse complement strand
GCCCCCTCGGCCGAGGGGGCCACGGGGCGCTCCTCCACCGTCCAGCTGACCGGGAATTTGAGCAAGGTACCCGGGGGCCACCGCCTGATTGGACTGCATTCCTACGCCGCCTGGGATGCGTCAGGACACCTGTGGTGTCTCACCGGGATGTCGGATCCGACATCCATCCGACCGCGACCGTGAGATTCCGACACGGAACTTGAGTTCCTACATCGTTGTCCAAGGACAAGTTCTGTCCTGCCTCAGCGAAGCCAGTCGTCGTCTCACTCAACTCACTCGAAGGCGGCGGGCCATAATCGCGCTTCCCGCGGACCTCGGCTGTGTGCCCTACAGATCGTGTAGGTCGCCGTGACCGTGCTGCTGGCAATAACAGGATGCGTCGTCGGCAGCGAACTGACACCTGCCCAGCCATGTCCCAGCGCGCGGGTGCCTGTACGGGCGGGGTAGGGGAAAACGGTGTGCGATGGCGTCACGGGAATATGGGTGCCGTAGAACGGCGAGGGATCGTTCATCTCCACCGAGGACTCCTTCAATGGTCCAGTGCGACCAGGGCTGTTGTGATGGCGGCGGCGAGGGTGAGGGTAGCGGCGAAGGCTACGGCGGCGCGGGCCAGCGCGGTGGGGTAGGTGGCATGGTCGCGGCGGGCGAGGTAGCCCGCGCCAGTCCCGGCGAGGGCGGCGATCACGACGGTCAGGGCGCAGGCGAGCAGGATCAGGGCGGTGCGGTCGGACACGGTGTCAGTCCCTCTCGGCACGGCGGGTGTTGTCGTGGTGCCGAATTTTGCGGATCCGGTGTTCGGCGTGGTTCGCGCGGTCGAAGATGAACGACGGCGAACAGCGGCACAGCACAGGGGGCAGCGTGGGGACGGACCATTTGCAGGTTCCGGCGGCTGCACGGGCGGAGCTGCGCGCCCAGCTGGAGGCCGGTCGGGTCGCGCGGGGGTTGAACCAGACTGAACTCGCCCGCCGTGCCGGCCTGGGCCGTACCTCGGTCAGCCAGGCGCTCAGCAGTACCGCGCCTGCGCCTACTGCGCAGACGGTGGGCGCGTTGGCGCGTGCCCTCCGCCTCGACGTCCGCCCCTTACTGGACTTGCTGGCCACTGTAAGTGGGTCTCCTCACGGCCCGGGCGGCGCGCTGGGGAAGCCGATTGCGGACTGGGATCCGTACGATCTGGAAGTTCATCCCGCGGCCGAAGCCCCTACGCGTTCGGGATACGGCAGCGGGCCGAGCGGTGCGGTCGGGCAAGGGCGGCGGGCCCTGCTGCCGTCGTATGTGGGCCGTGGGCACGATGAGGAGCTGTCTGCCCTCGTGGACGCCGCGGCGCAGGAGCGCAGTCGGATGGCCGTGCTGGTTGGTTCCTCCTCGACGGGCAAGACCCGGGCCTGCTGGGAGGCCGTGCAGCAGCTGGACGAGTACGGCTGGAGGTTGTGGCATCCCTTCGATCCCACCCGGGCCGAAGCCGCCCTGGCCGACATCGAGCGCGTCGGGCCGCGCACGGTGGTGTGGCTGAACGAGGCCCAGCACTACCTCGGCGCCGGTGGCGGACTGGGCGAACGCATCGCCGCTGCCCTGCACGCCCTTCTCACTGACCCGGCACGCGGACCAGTGCTAGTTCTGGGTACCTTGTGGCCCGAGTACGCCACCGCCTACACCGCACTGCCCCGACCGGGCGTGGAAGACCGGCACCCGCGGGTGCGGGAGCTGCTGGCCGGTCGGCAGATCGCGCTGCCTGACAGCTTCGACACGGCCGCAATCGCTGACGCGAAGGCCCTCGCCGCGGCGGGCGACCGGCAGCTCGCACACGCGCTGAACCACATGGGGGACAGGCGGTTGGCGCAGTTCCTGGCCGGGGCGCCAGAACTGCTGCGCCGATACGAAACCGCGTCCCCGCCAGCCCGGGCCCTCCTTAACGCGGCGATGGACGCACGCCGTCTGGGCGTCGGCCTCCACCTATCACTGTCCTTCCTCGAACACGCGGCCACCGACTACCTGACCAGCGACGAATACGACACCCTCGACGACAACTGGCTCGAAGAAGCCCTCGCCGAGGTCACGCAGGCCGTCCACGGCCATCTCGCCCCCCTGCGCCGCATCCGCCCACGCCCAACCCAGCCCCTCACTCAGCAGGGCAGCACGGCGCAGGGGCCCGGCTACCGGCTGGCGGACTACCTCGAACAACACGGCCGCGACATCGGGAAACCTATGTGCCCCCCGGCCTCGTTCTGGGAAGCCGCGCACCACCACCTCACCCAGCCCGACATCTCCCACATCGCATACGCGGCCAAAGCGCGCCACCGCACCTACTGGGCCTACCACCTGTGGCACAAGGCCGCCGACGCTGGCAGCACCGAGGCCCTAGCCCAGCTCGCCGGATTGCGGGAGGGGGTGGGGGACCGGGAAGGGGCCGAGCGGCTTGCCCGGCAGGCTGCCGACGCCGGCAACACCGACGCCCTGGCCCGGCTCGCCGATATGCGAGAGATTGCCGGGGACCGGGAGGGGGCCGACCGGCTTGCCCAGCAGGCTGCCGACGCTGGCAACACCGATGCCTTGGCCTCGATTGCCGAACTGCGCATGATGGCGGGGGCCCGGGATATGGAAGGGGACCGGGAGGGGGCCGAGCGGCTCCTGCGGGAGGGGACCGAGGGGCACCTGCGGCGGGCCGCCGACGCCGGCAACACATTCGCCCTGGTCCTACTCGCCGTACTGCTGAGCGAGGCCGGGGACCGGAACGGGGCCGAACAAGTCGCTCATCAAGCCGCCGACGCCGGCGACACCGACGCCCTGTTACAGCTTGCCCGGATGCGGGAGGAGGTCGGAGATCGGGAGGGGGCCGAACGGCTCCTGCGGCGGGCCGCCGACGCCGACAACGAGGAGGCCGTGGGCCTACTCGCCGCACTGTGGGAGAAGGCCGGGGATTGGGAGGGGGCCGAGCGGATCGCCCTGGAAGCTGCCGACGCTGGCGACACCGACGCCCTGGAACGGCTCGCCGATATGCGGAAGGTTGGCGGGACGGATGAAGATGGACTGTGGACGTATGGGCTCGACCCTGATGGCACGCCATCTGCCCCTTGGTGACCATTCACCCAATTGAACGCCGACGCGACCTACAAGCTGCCATGGGCGGGACCCCAACAGGCAGTAAGGCACGACAAAGCTAGTCCGGCGAAGCCCTGACTCGGCGACTGAGTTGGATGAGACAGAGCGCCAGTCGCCTGCCTTCGATGAGACGGCGACTCGGTTTGATGACAATGGACAAGTTCGCCGGGGGCAGACAGGAAAGATCGCGGAAGGACTGGTACAAGCCGCCAGGGGCATGTCAACGTAGACGACCTTCCCCGAAACCCCAGGTCAGAGAGGTGATGCCCGTGACCGTGGACGCGTCCACCCCCGGATTCTCCACCACCACCGAAGCCTTGCAGCTGCGCTCGTGGCAGCTGGGCCCCGGCCAGCCGACGATGGTCACCGACCTGTTCAAGGCCGAGTTCTTCCACCTCGTCGTGGACGACCGCGCCGACGTCCACATCAGCAGCAAGGACGGCCGCTTCTACCTCGGATGGTTCCCCCTCGGCCGCCCCGGCACCGACGGCGACGGCTGGACCCTCGCCGTCACCGGCGCCGCCAAGGTCCCCGGCTACCGGATCCGGTTCGACACCGAGACGCCGGCCGAGATCGTCGCGGCCACGGTCCAGCGCGTCCTGGCCACCTCCCGGCCTCTGTGAACCGACCGCAGGCCCCGCGCGGATCGGAGCCGCTGCTCACGCACGGCACGTACCCTGCCCTCGGCCCCTGCGGGGGCGCCCGCTACTGCAAGGAGATGCGTCTTGGCCCCGGAGTTGACCGTCGGCGATCTGCTCGACCGCCTGTCCGCCAGCGACCGCGACGTGGTGGTCCGCCTGTGGATTAACCCCTTCGCCCGCACGGCCCGCCGCCTGGGCGGCGTGGTCCCCACCCGTGACGACGCCGGCCGGCCGGTGGTGTTCATCGCCGAGGCCAAGGACGCCGAGCCGCTCGGCGCCCTGCCCGACACGACCGTCGGCGACCTGCTCGACCAGCTGTCGGCCTGCGACCGCGACGCCGTCGTGCAGCTCGCCCTCAACCCCGACTTCCCGATGGCCCACCGCGCGGGTCCCGTTACCGCCGCCCACGATGAGAAGGACCGCCCCGTGCTGCTCCTCACCGAGCCGGACGAGGACGAGGCCGAACAGTTCGGCCCCCTGTTGCCCGCCGTCGCGGTCGCGCTGACCTGGCACGCACCGACCGAGGCCCCGCCACGCCGACGGCGCGGCACCCGCCCCAGCGGCGGGCAGTGAACCACCCCCGAGCCCACGGAGGCGCCCCTGCACCCGCACCATCCCACTGATCCCTCCCACCCCGCTTCGCCGGACGCCGTGCGCTGGGTCACCCCGCGCCATCTGGCCGGCGATGACGACGTCCTCGCCGAGCGCATCGGGGACACCCTGACCGGCCTGGGGTGGCGCATGTGGCCGACCTCCCGCGACACCCTGCTTTATGTGAGCCCCGACGAGCTGCGCGGCGCCGAATGGATCCTGGCCAGCAGCCCGTTCTCCCTCGGCGGACTGCGGGTGGCCCTGCAGATCTCCGCGCGTTCGGACGCCACCAGTGCCCTGGTGCAGTGGAACGCGTACTTCACCACCGGCGTACCGCACGAGGCACTTCACGACTTCCTCGTCGCGCTCGACGCCAGCGCGGTGCCCGACAGCGGCTTCGAGGAGCCAGAGGCGGTGGTCGCGGCGCTGAGCGCCCAGGGCTGGATCCGTGACGTGGACCGCCCCCGCGCCGCCGCCACGGATCCCGGCTTCGCCTCGCACATCTCACTCGAGATGCTGCCGGACCTGATCGCCGACGCCGATCTGCGGGAGGACCTGATGGGTTGGCAGGCATGGGCCGAGCCCACGTTCGGCGCCCCCTACCTGTGGTGCGCGAACTTCAGCCCGAGCGTCCCCCACGAGCTGGTCGCGGCCTTCGCCGCCTCGCTCGCCTCCCCGGCCCCGGTGGCACGCCGCCGGCTGCCACAGAGCGCGGAGAAGCGACTCACCATCGTCCACCGCGGCTGACCAGCAGGGCCCGGCACGTTGTCGGGCCCTGCCCTCCGCAGGCCGCGTTCACACCTCAGACCTGGCAGAGGTGTCCCCGACGAACCCTCTGCCCTCTGCCCGCTGCCCGCTGCCGAGGCTCAGCGCTGCGAGCGCTGCGGCTCCAACGGATTCCTCGCCTGGGCCGCGCGGGCGGCGCCGCGATTGCCGAGCGGGTCACCGTCATGTCCCCGCTGCGCACGGAGGCCCGGGCGAGCGCGCCGCGAGGTCCGCCTGAGCGGGGCGCGCCTGCGCCGCGAGCGCGTGGTCACCGTGGAGCGCGTGGACCCTGCGACGCCGAGAACAGCTCACGAGCGGTGAGCGCCAGAGCGTGGTCATGCCCAACACCCGTCGCCTGTCAGGCCCTTTGGCCTGGCGGGCCTTCGGCGTACACGGGGGTCGTGCCCGCCCTTGGAGGGTGAGCGCAGCAGTGGTCTGATAGGCCCATGATCACGCCGTACCGTTACGGTCCCGTTGATATCTGGCCCGGCCAGCGCCCGTCGCTCTGCGGCCTGTTGAAGTGGATGGCCTCCGACACCTTCCACTGGCTTGGTGACGACTATCGCCATGCTCCACCACCCGGCGAGGAGACCTTCACGGATCTCCACATCCGGCACCTGCGGCAAGCCATGGGAGACCGCCTGAAAGTCATTCAGTTCACCAAGATGCAGGAGAGTTTCAACGGTGCCGACTGGGAGCTTTGGATCCACAACCGGTCTCACGGAATTGGTCTGAGGATCCAGGCCAAGAAACAATCCCGAAAAGGTCAGTACGGCTTTTGGTACTGGCTTCATGAACGTTCAGCTCTGCAGTGTGACCTCCTCGTCCATGACGCGATCATCACGCAGTGCGTTCCCGTATACCTCCTGTACAACCACCGTGGGCCGTGGACCGTCGCCCAGGGCCTTGCGAAGGGCCTGTGCGGTCATACGGCATCAGACCAATCGCACTACGGCTGCACGCTGTTGTCCGCCTTCCATGTGCAGGCGGCACTCTTCCGACTCGTGATCGATAATGACCTGTACGGCCACTACCGGAACATCAGCCACCAGCGGCTCCGGCAGATGTCCGCGCCGTGGAATCAGGTGTTGTGCGACGTGCAGGAACCCAAAGAAGTACGGGATTCTCGTGGCGTCGCCACACTGAAGGAGATACAGCGGCGAAGCGCGGCGTTGGAACAATCCGGGCTGGAAGCACTGGGGCGAGTCGATCCCGAAGGGTTCTCGACTCCGAGCCAGGTGCAACGAGACCATTCAGACCTGGGAGACGCCCCAGAGCTCAGGACGCGCCTGGACGAGACGCCGGCAATGGGGGACGCCCAGACGGCACTCAGGCCGCTTCCCCAACGTGTGCTCAGGCTGCTGGAAGCAGACGACCCATGCCCGCCGGAGCCCGACGTTCCCACGAGTGCGGTGGTGCTGTACGACGTCACGGACGCCGAGGAACGCCTGGTCAACGAGCGGGGGCGCCTGTACCACTCGTAGCCGATGGCGACATGACAGTGCCCCTGTGGATGCCAATCGACATCCACAGGGGCACTGTGTAGCGGTCTTGCTACCGGAGCCCTTGCGGGCCTCGCCCAGACGGACATCGCCTGTACGACAGTGCCCGTCCTAATTCACGTCAGCGTGCCGAAGGATGAGCTGGGTGCCGAACGCGATGAGGCCCACGCTCGCTCCCCCGACAACGCCCACCAGCCACCACTGGGCGTTGCCGGTGAACGATGAGGTGAACAGGCCAAACAGCAGTGCCGTTCCGCTGCCCAGCCAAAGGGGAGGCGGTGCATCGGGCGTTGAGGAGTAGCCGCGTGCAGAGCACATTTGGGATGGTCCTTCCTTCGAACGGTCTCCAGGGGCGGACGACTCAGCCACGGGAGCGGGCCTTGGCGAGGGCCTTCTCTAGATGGGTGCTGACGAGCGCTGGTGAGCCAGAGACGACTACGACGATGTTCCCCGTGCGGATCGCCGTCTGCTTGACGGCACTACGCTGCCCGCCGACAGAGTAGGTGAGCAGCTGGCTCCACTGATCGTCGCCGAGGTCGGGAGCGGTCGCGGTTTGAGTGGTCATGTCGATGGTGGTGCTGCCCGAGATCACCTGGTACTTCGGGCAAGAAGCCATTGCGTCGAAGATACGGCCGACGCCGTCGGACAGCTTCTGCGCGGTGGCGCTGTACAGCTCCTCGCTCACCTCGGAGTCGCCGCCGCCGCTGTAGGTGAACGCGACCTTCGCCTCGTTCGGGAAGTCGAGGCTCTGCCGGGTCGCCCCGTCCCCGCCGAGCTTGTCGAGGGCGGGGCAGCCGATCACCGTGACGTCGTCGTTGTGCTGAGTGCCCTCGGCCTGGCGTACATAGCCCTGGCCCAGGTCCTTCTCGGTCAGGAGCCGCTTGCTCAGTGCGGTCGAGGACAGCGGCTTGGCGTCGGCGGCGTCGTGTCCACCGCGGGGCGAAGAGGGGGCCGTCGGTGCGGTGCCGGAGGGGTCGGCGGAGCAGGCGGTCAGAGCGAGTGCAGTCAGGACGAGGGCGGCCGTGGTGTGGTGACGCAAGTGAACCCCTTGGTGTGGAGCGGACGTTTGACTGGGGCCGACACGAGATCCGCTGCCGGCGGGAGGGGTTACGGGTGGTCAGTGGCCCAGGTGGCGCAGGCCGTCGTCCAGAGTGGGGTGAAAGTGGTCCACAGGACCGGAGTTGCGGTTGTACCAGGCCGGGTCCAGACGTGGCTCGGCAGTGTTGTGGCCGGCGCGGCAGCGCAGCCAGATCGTGTCGTCGCGCATGCTGAAGACGATCCAGTCCCGGTACGCGCCGCACTGCGGGCACTCACGAACCTCGCCATCGACGACGAGCGGCTGCTCCCAGCGCATCATCAGTCCCTCGACTTCGTGGCGTGAGGGCACGCGAAGGTCCGGCGGCAGGAAGTCGGGCACCTCCTCGATGCCCGTGCCGTCCTGCGCGGTCGGCGTCGGCTCGGCGGCCGGGCTGACGAAGTCGGGCGCTGCCCAGGTCGCCTGTGCCTCCAGCAGAGCCTGGCCGGCGAGCTGGGCGTCACGGAACTCGCGGTCAGCACGTCGTCGAAACATCTGTCCACCTCTTCGTCGTTGATCGGCACACGGAGAGTGCCCCAGGCCGCTGACCTGCTGCAACTTGCGGATTCAGTAATCACCTTGCCCTCCTGGGCCGGTTGTTGTCCCTGGGGGAGGGCCGCTTCGGCCGCCCGGCGCGCTGCGGCGTGGTGGTGCCCGGCTCAGGCACGGCGGAGGCATCGGCGGGCAGATCGGCCAGGCGACGCAGCCGCCAGACCAGGACGTCGCTTACTGACTCGGCGGTGTCGAGTTCGCGGCGTGCGATGGCCTCGGCGAGCAGGGTGGCGGGTTCGTGGCCGGCGGCCTCGACGTCGGCGAGGGTGGCGGCGAGCGCGTGCCAGCCGGGCTCGGCGAGGATCTGCTCAGCCAGCTCCGGAACCGCCTGCCGCAGGTGGGCCACCTGGCGGCGTTGCAGCGGTTGGGAGAGGCGACGGCCACGGTGGCGCAGCACGGCCATCGGATGCTGGGCGGCGGACTGGTAGGCCGCGCGCAGGTGTTCGGCGGCCTCGCGGGCGGCAGCGGCCTGCTGGGCGTGGTTCTTGCGGCCGTGCCAGTGGGCTGCGGCGATGACCAGGAAGGCAACCATGTCGATCACCATGGCGGTGGTGGCGCCGTCCTCTCCGCGCCCCAGTACGGGACCTCCGTTAATGAGGTCGCGGGCGGCTTGGCGTAGGGCACGGTCGTGGCCCCGCTCGGCGCGCACGTGGGAACGGGAGGCCCGCTCGAATGCCCAGGCAGCGTCACGTAGTTCACGGCGGGTATGGGCGGCCGAGGTCTTGGCGAGCGCGTCGAGGACCTCACCGGCGGCGGCAATCTGCGCGGCGATCTGCCCGTCGGTGCCCTGGTCGAGGACCACCATGGCCTGCCAGATCGCCGTCGTTGCCCGGCGCCGTGCGGACGACGGGCTGATGCGCGCCGATCCGGAGGTGCGGTCAGTGGCGGTATCGCGGCTGTGGCCGGCGGCGCTGGTGGACCAGCGCTCGCGGATGCGGGGCAAGGAGAGGTCGGGGGCGAGTTTCGAGCCGGGATAGAACACCGGCTCGCCGTCCTTGTTGTGGTCGTCGGGCAGCGCGACCGTGTAGCCGAGCAGATCACCGGAGGGCGCGACGCGCTGGCGGAGCAGGAGGCCGGCGGCGGACAGGCGGCCGAAGAACTCCGCTTCGCTTGCGGCGCCGGCGACCGCGCGGCGCACAGTCTCGCGCAGTTCCTCGCGCGCGGTCCGCTCTCGGCCTCGGCGTTCGGCCTTGTGGCGTTCGGCGCTGGTAGGGCGTTTGGCAGCGGTGCCATCTCCCTTGTTGAGGCGACGCAGCCCCAACTCGACTTCCAGCTCGCGGGCTTCGGCCTGAACGCGGGCGGCGTCGAAGTCGAGGTCGGGCTTGTAGCCGTCCTCGCGCACGAGGGTGGCAACGATGTGGATGTGATCGTCAGCGTGGCGGACGGCCGCCCAGCGGCAGCCCGATTCTTCCTCCGGGTCGTCGATGCCGGCGGCAGCGACCATACGGCGTGCGATGTCGCCCCATTCCTCATCCGTCAGGATGCGGTCATCGGCGCCGTTGCGCACGGACAGGTGCCACACGTGCTTCTTCGGCTGCTCGGCCTTGTCGACGTTCTCGACGGGCTGGTCGAGCAGGTGCTGGAGCTGCTTGAGGGTGGCGTTCGGGTCGCGGCCGGGATCAGGAGCACACTCGTCCCAG
Organism: Streptomyces sp. NPDC093510; assembly: GCF_040683555.1. Lineage (NCBI taxonomy): Bacteria > Bacillati > Actinomycetota > Actinomycetes > Kitasatosporales > Streptomycetaceae > Streptomyces > Streptomyces sp. NPDC093510. The sequence continues at coordinate 36,829 of NZ_JBFBEE010000046.1, read as the reverse complement.
GAGGCCACCAGATGCGGATCGATGTGCTCCTCGAATTGGCCCGGCCCGTACAGGTAGTACAGGAGGCCGATGGTGCGCTTCCCGCGCTTCTGGATCCTGGGGATCATGCCGGTCTCGTTCTCAGTTCTGCTGGAGGAGCTGGTCGGTGGCGTCCTGGACGCGCTGGACTGCCCGCTGGGTGGCGGTGAGGACGGCGTCGAGTTCGGCCGGCCAGGCACCGGAGTTGATGGCGCGGGCAACTTGGTTGAGGTTGTTGCCGACCTGATGGAGGTGGCGGCGGGCGGCGAACAGCTCGGAGACTGTCTCTCGGCGTCCGGCTATGGCCGCGGCGGTGTTGTCGAGATCGTGCGCGGCAGCGAGACCACTGCGGGCGAGGAAGGCGGGCAGGCTCGTACGGGCAGCGGTCGCGGCAGCGGAGAGCGCAGTCTTCTCGCTGTCATTGAGGCGGACGTAGATGACATGAACGCGCTTATCGGCGCCGGTCTTCGGCGAGCGCTTGCGCGTGTTCTTCTTCGGAGCGCGGCGCTTGCGGCGCGGTGACTGCTTCCCCGGCTGCGATCCGCCCTCGGTCGCTGCCTCCCGGACCTGCGCCCCCTGGTGCTGGTCCGGGCCCGCCACCCCCGGGGCGGGCTTTGCCGAGGCCGTCTTCCCCGACGGGGAAGACGGTCTTGGCGGATAACTTGCTCCCCACAAGGGCGAGTTGGTGGCCTGCTCGCTGCGGGTGTGGGGCTGGGGTTCGTGCGAGTGCGTCATCGGGTGTGGTTCCTCGTGGTGCGGGTGTGGTGCTGGATCTGGGCGGCGAGATCGACCATGGCGGCGGCTCCGTCCAGGACGCGGACGGGCGCCTCGGGCGCGCTCTGCACGAGCCACTGCCCGTTCGGGGCCAGGACTGCGGCGTGCAGGAGGCGGCGGCGGACCAGAACCTCGGCCCAGGCGCTCGCTTCGGCTGCGGTCGGGACCGATGTACGGGAGTTGCGGGAGCGGATGGCGGGCCTTTCAGGGTGGGGGCGGTGGCCTGGCATCAGGCCGGGCCACCGCAGCGGTTAGCGGGTTTGACCTGCGGTTATGGCATCGGTCACCCGCATATCGGGCAGCGCTCGAAGTGCCGGCCGAGAGCTTTGGCCATGCGGGACTTCACAGCGAGAGCGTTCGTCGCGCTCGTCTTGGCCGCCGTGGTGCCCGCGCTGCGCCGGGAGTGGTTGCGCAGGTACGTGATGTCCCGCTCGTAGCCGCTCTTGAGGCGCTCGAAGCGCGCGCAGGTCCTCATCGGGCTCTCCTTGTATCGCGGGGCAGGTGGGCAAGTGCCGGGTCCGCGTACAGGGCGGCCTGCAGGTCGCTGAACAGCTCGTTGCTGACGGTGATGTTGGCGTTGCGCAGGTGCGGTCGGATGGCCCGGCGGGTCATCCGGCCTTCTGCGAGGGCGGCTTTGCGCGCGACCGCGACCTTCGCTTCCCACGGGACTTCGTCCTGGTCCACGGGCTTGGTCCGAGGGCCCGGCGCCAGGGCGTCGTGGCTCGTGGTCCGCGCCCCCTGCGGTCCGCCAGAGGAACCGCCCTCGCCTGGGCCCGCCGGTTGGTCTGCTGGCTGGTCCGCGGCAGGAGCGTCGTGGTCCGTGTCGTGGTCCGGTGCCGGGTTGGTCTGCTGGTCCGGAGCCGTGGTGTCGCGGTCCGCGGGGGTGGAGTCGGCCGGTTGGTCCGTGGTCCGCGCGGAGTCGTCGGTGGTCTGCGGGTGCTCGCGGTCCGGCATCTGGTCCGCCGGGGCGCCCTGGCCCGCGCTCGCCGGACCGGCTCCCTCGGCCGGCCCGTGCTCGTGGTCCACCCACACGTGGTCCGCCGGACCGTGCGCGCTGGGTGCCGCTTGACCTGCGCCGTTGCTGGTCCGCCCCTCGCTGTCGGCCTGCGGACCAGCGCTGATCTGCTGGTCCGCGGGTTGATCTGCTGGCTGGTCCGCGGCAGGAGCGTCGTGGTCCGTGTCGTGGTCCGGTGCCGGGTTGGTCTGCTGGTCCGGAGCCGTGGCGTCGTGGTCCGCGGGGGTGGAGTCGGCCGGTTGGTCCGTGGTCCGCGCGGAGTCGTCGGTGGTCCGCGGGTGCTCGCGGTCCGGCATCTGGTCCGCCGGGGCGCCCTGGCCCGCGCTCGCCGGACCGGCTCCCTCGGCCGGTCCGTGCTCGTGGTCCGCGGGGCGCTTCTCCTCGAGCCGGACCGCCGTGGGGTCCGCCGGGTGGTAGCGGGTGATGAGGATGTAAAGGTGGACCGCCCCGGCCAGGGCGAGCGGGGCGAGGGTGGAGAGGATCGCGACGACGGTGTCGCTCAGGCGCAGACCGGAGTGGGTGGTCTGCTGGTTGAGGCGGACCGCGTGCAGGGCGTTCGCCCAGATACTCGCGGCGGTGGCGGTGCCGAAGAGCACCCAGACGTAGAGGCGGGCACGCAGCGGGGCCTCGGAGAGGACCAGCAGGGCGCGCACTCCGTAGGCGATGAAGCCGTCGACCACGAGCGGGAAGAGGTAGGTGAGGAGTCCGCGGACGTGGATGGCGACGGCCATCTGCTGCAGGGCGTCGTAGCTCAGAGCGCATCCGGCCAGGCCCAGGACCATGATGGCGAGGCGGTCCCAGAACCCAACGGGCGCGACGGCCGGGTGTGCAGCGGTGGGGTGGGTCATGCGGCCTTTCCGAGCGAGGCGATCAGGGCGTGAGTCTGCAGCCGACGAGGGCCGTCCGACGTGGTGATCTCGTCGTCCTTCGGGCGCTCGCCGCCGGCGTCGTCCGCTTCGTCGAGGCCCCAGTAACGGTCCCGGTCCTCAATGACGTGGGCGGCCTCGCGCATGAGGTCGCGGATCCAGTCCAGGTCGGCACTCAACAGGTAGGCCACACGCTCCGGGCTCCAGCCGCGCACGTAGGCGTGGTGGATGACGGTGCTGCGCTCTGCGGTGCTCAAGTGGACGTCCCGGCCCTGGAAGGCGGCGCGTACGCGCTCGTAATCCAGGCGCTTGCTCAGGTTGGCCAGCCAGGGCTGGCGCTCCTTGTCGGTCAGGCCGCCCCAGATGCCGTAGCGGACCTGGTTGTCGATCGCGTAGTTGAAGCAGTCCTTCTTCACCGGGCAGGTGGCACAGGTCCGCTTCGCCTCGGCGACGGCCTGGTGGTCCCGGGGCGTGTGGAAGAACAGCGTGTCGGCGCGGCCCGGATCCATGCCGTGGCATGCACCCCTGGTGTGCCAGCTGTGGTCGGCAATTCCCCGCAGGTCCGGTGCGGGGGAGTCGTTCGTGGTCTTGTAGCGCAAGGAAGTCTCCGAGGTCGCCTCGCGGTAAGGCGGGCCGGGCAGCACCGCGGTGCGGCGGTGTGCGGCGAGGCGGGACAGGGTGCGGCGGACAGGCCGCACGGCGGGATCGGTGGCGCAGATGCGGGTCAGCGGCGCTGGAAGCGGCGGTCAGGGCCGGTGAACTCGACGGCGGTGCACATGCCGGACAGGCGGGAGAGGACCCGGTCGCCGAGCTTGTCGCGCAGCACCGCCTGGCGCGCGGGCATCTGGTCGGTGCGCACGGGCGGCATGTTGCTGGTGAAGATCGTCGGCAGCCGGTTCTGGCAGCGCCAGTTGACCAGCCGGAAGGTGATCTCCTCGGTCCACTCGCTCGGCTTGGCCGCGCCGAGGTCGTCGAGCAGCAGCACCGGGATCCGCATGATCCGCCGCAGCATGTGCTCGGGGTCCACGCCGGCGCGCGGACGCAGCTCGGCGTACAGGTCGGCGGCGGTGGTGGCGTGCCAGTGCACCCCGCATCCGGCGGCGGTCAGGGCGCGGATCGCGCCGAACGCCTGGTGTGTCTTGCCGGCGCCGGTGGAGCCCCACAGCAGCAGGCTGGGCCCGTGCGTGATCTGCCTGCGCCCGGCGGTGCCGTAGTGCGGATTGACGCCCTTGGCGTTCGGCGCCACGGCGTTGTCGGCGATGGCCTGCACCCATGCGGCGACGTCCGGGTGCTCGGGCACGGCGGCGCGGTAGTCGACCGGGATGCGTGCCTGGGCGGCTTCCAGGGCCGGGATTGGCTCGGGGGTGTCCGGCAGGGGGCGGTCCAGGTCCAGGCCGCGCTCGGCGAGTTTGGCCTCTAGGCGCTCACGCAGCCGCTCGGAGATCGCGGGCTGCGGGTCGGCGTAGCGGGCGCGGGTCACAGGTGGCCTCCAAACGTCGTCGGCTCGGCGGTGGGATTGAGATACGGCGTGTACGAGCTGCCGGTGCTGGCCCAGGGCCCCGCGCCGGAGGCGGACGACAGCGCGGCGGGCGACTGGGGTATCGCGTTGACGACCTCGTTCACCAGGCTCGGCAGGACGCTGGGGTTGAGCCCCTTGGCCCGCAGCTTGTCGAGCGCGGCGCGGATGTTGTCGGCCTCGAACCGCTCGTCGAGCAGGACGTTGATCTTCCGGCCCAGATGGCCGAGGAAGTCCTCCGGTGGGCGCCGGTTGCAGCCCCGGACGTACTCGGCCACCAGCTGCTTGGCCGAGATGTTCGCCGAGGAGGCGTCGGGCGCGGGCGCCTTGCGCCCCGTAAGGGAAGATCCAGGATCCAAGATCCTAGATCCAGGGCGTGACTCCTCCAGTAGTCCTCCCGTAGTCGTCCGGGAGTCCTCTGGTAGCGCTGTTTGACCTGCGGTTTTACCCCCTGACTTCGAGTCAGTGTCCGAAGCAGTGACGACAGTCGCCGTCTCGGCCTCCAGAGCATGCTCCGGGGTGCCGGTGGCGCGGGTGGCGGGGCTGGGAAGCCCTCCCTGCGGACTCCGGGAGCCCTCCGGGAGTTCTCCGGGGGGAGCCAGTGCCGCCGAGGGGGATGCCTCTGCTCGCGTGCTGGGGCAGGCAACGTCCTGGCACTTGCCGCAGTGCTGTCGGGCCTGGTGGCTAGGGCAGCGCGGGAGGCGGGAAGCGGTCGCCTTGTTGATCTTTTGGTGCTGGTCCCAGGTCACGATGTGCAGCCAGGTTCGACCGTCACATCCTGTATAGCGGCACACCAGCCCGGCAGAGGCCAGCTCGTCCAGGTCGCGGGCGACGTGGGTGGCGGTGTGTTCCGGACGCAGGGCCCACAGCCGGCCGGCGATGATGGCAGGGTGGTCGCGGTGTCTGCCGGAGTCGTCGGCCTGGGTCAGGAGCCCGAAGAAGGTCCGCTCAGCGGTGAGGCTGACCGAGGCCAGGTCCTCCGACTCGAACGCCTCGGGCTTGATCGTGCGGATGCGTGCCATCAGGCGCTACCTCCGACGCGATGCCGGCGTGGGTCCTGCTCGACCGGCATGCGGTCGCGGGCGGTGGACAGGGGGCAGCCTGCCGCGCCGGCCGGGCGGTCCGGCCTTTTGCGCAGGGCAGCGCGCATGCAACACTCTCCTCTGAAGTGAAAGCCGCTCCGGGGTGTGTTTGGAAATTGGCCCGGTGCGGTGAAGGTGGGTAAACCTCCGGCCCTTGCACGGGCAGGAGTTCCATTTGGCGGTCGGCGTCCGGGAGTTGCACCTCCCGGGCGCCGCCGCTGTTTTCCGGGCTACCTGGCTCGGTTGGCTCGCGTGAACCGCATGCCGCTCCTTCTGGCGTCAGACACCGGGCGGTAGGCCCGGCAAGGGACGACGAACATATGCGGGTGCCGCCACAAGATCCAGACTTAGCTAAAGGCCGCGGTACAAGTCGCGGAGGGCGGGCGCCGGCACCGGCGCCTGCCGATCGAGGCTGTGGTCCGTGGCGCAGGCAGTCGTCGGATCGCCCCGAGGGTCCCGGAGATGATCTGCATTGCGTCCCCCTGCGCCTCATGCCACAACGTGTTGAACCGGCTGGTCAGGAGGATTTAAGCCAAGCTGCATGAGGTGCGTCAACGATGATCTTTTGCCCGATTTGCGCACATAGATCGGGTAGCTGGCGCGACGCTCCCGAATCGCCTACGGCACCGTAAGTCGCTTGCGGCGTAAGCGGAATGAAGTGATCCGCAGTGTCGTGCGGCCGATGGTTCGGCCTGGTCTAGACCGGCCTTGGGAGGGCTGAACGAAAACCGGCAAACTTTTGCCGGTTTCGCGGAGTGATCATGAATCGGTTCCCGAGATGCCCGATTCGACAGTGAACGTCTATGCAATGCCATCGGGTTCCGTTCATAAATAAACCATGTGTTCCGGGTGGTATGTGGGCGAGGCCACACGTGGTCAAGACCGGCCGAATCTTTGCGTATGGTCGTGAGCGGGGAGACGATAGGGGGGCCAGCTATCGCGCTGTCCCCCATTTTCATGCCCAGAATCAGGCGCGTCTCCAGTCCGAAAGGATGAGGGAGGAACTCAATGGTCGCGAAGGAACCGCACCAGCCCGCCGGCAACGGCGCTGCGGGAGAGGAGGCCTCCGACGCGAGCGCACAACAACCCCTCGACGCGAACGACACCGGTGCTGTTAAGACGGGACTCATGTCCGCGCGCCCCGCGCCCGCCGGCCAGTTCATGGGCTTCGGCGCGATGCTCAAGCGGTGGAGGAAAGCCGCCGGGATCACGCAGCCTCGCGCCGCCCGCACCCTGGGGATCAGCGAGCGCAAGCTGCGCGGCATCGAATCGGGCGCCACACCGCGCTTCACCCAGGAGCAGTGCGACGCGCTGGTTGAGCTCCTGCAGCTCGACCCCGAAGACCGCCGCGCGCTGTTGCTCCACAACATCGGCACCTATCTGCGGTCCGCCGAAGGGCAGCCCGAGGTAGGCCCAGCACTGCGCTTGCTCATCGATCAGCAGATGCCCAGCCCGACGTACCTCAGCGACCGGAACTGGAACATCCTCGCGTACAACACTGCGATGGCCGAGACCTGGCCATGGGTATTGGAGCCAAAGGCGAACTTGATCAGGTGGGCGCTGACCACTGCGGAAGGGCGCGCGACTTATCACGACTGGCACAAGCACGCCACGGTCTTCGTGCGGATGCTCCGCTTTGCGGAGAGCACCCACGGCGCTGACCCCGACCTGCAGGAACTGATCGCAGACGTCAAGAAGAATCCCGAGGTCCGCCGCATCTGGGACTCGGACATCGACTTCGTGGAGCATCGCGACGGACATGTATTCCTCGCCACCGTACCGACGCTCGACTACCGGACGATCGAAATCGTCAGCCACGTCGCGTACCCCGCGATCATGCCGGACTGCCGCTTTGTGGTCATGACGTGGGTCGAAGCCGGTGCTGAGGTAAAGGAAGACGCCACGCACGATGCTCTGGGCGGTATCCGTGATGCCTGGGCAGTTCAGACGCACAACACCGCGCAGGAGAAAGAACGAGCGCAGGACCGCATTGCCGAAGCCAATCGAATGCGAGCCGAAGGCCTCCATGCGAGCCGCCGCTTGGTTGCCGGGCCGGAGTGGGCCGCCGCCACGGCCGGCGAGGACGGTATCCCCTTGCCCGCGGTCAGCCGCATGATGGGGCCGGCCGCGCAATTGACTCTCGCGCCCTCGACGCGCAACGTCATCTGGGCCGTCGAGGAGGCTCCCGGCCGCTGGGGAGTCACTGAGGTCGCCCCCCTCACGGTGCTTGCCCGGCTTTCCTGGTCCGCTCTGGATGAACAGGTCAGAGCAGAGGTGAAGTCTGTACTCCGAGCGGCCCTGCCGGCGAAACCGGAAGATGTTCACGCGACCATCGCCCAGTACCTCGACGAGGCGAGCGAATGGGTGGCGCTGCTCCACGAAATTGAGGCGGAGCTACCGAGGCCGAGCGTGATCCGTTGAACCCCCAGAGTGAAGTCGGGCAGAAGTTCTCCCGCCCCCGGCACTGCGGCGGACGGGTATGGCTCCGGCCCGCCGCAGCTCCGCACCAGCAAAGGAAAACCATCCCGTGCATAGGTACACCTACCCCTGCCCGCTGCGCTGGGCTGACGCCGACGCGTACGGACATGTCAACAACTCCATGTACCTGAGGTACATGGAGGAGGCGCGGACAAGGATGTTCCAGGGTGTACTGACCGGTGACGAGGAGGGGCGTCGCCACAATGCGTTCGTTGTGAGCCGTGCCAGCATCGACTTCAAAGTTCCGCTGCACTACCGGGAAGACCCTGTGGACGTGCACGTCTGGGTGACCGGTAGCCGAGCGGTGTCCTTCGAGCTCGCGTACGAGATTCGGGACGCTGACCGGCTGTACGCCAAGGGCACGACCACTATCGCCGCCTACGACCTCGACACGGGTCGCCCGAGGCGCCTCAGCACGACAGAGCGGGAGTTCATCGCCCGCTACAGCGACTCCTGAGACAACGAGATGAACGTCGGGGTGCGCACACGGCAGAACGCGGTGACTGCATCGGTGAGGTCGTCGAGCGTTCCAGCCTAGTGTTGCGCGGTAGTGAGGGCGCCGACTAGGTCGGAGAGTAGTGCGGTCACTGCGCTCCCGGCCATGGATGTGGCCGCGCCCGTCATGCTTCTGCTGAGGGAGGCTGCGACCCTCGCCGCGGTCTGGTGGAGGATCGGGCTCAAGGTGCTGGTCCTCTCCTCCTGCCACCGGGTTGCGCCGACTACGCGGGTGCCGTCGAGTGGGCCATCACCGCGGCGGTGGTCGTGTCGCCGTCCGGCTGCCAGTACCGGGTGTGCTTGCGGGTCTTCGGCGTGTGCAGGCGAGCGGTGATGACGGGCCTGCAAACCGACCAGCACCCGTAACCGTCCTGGTGTCGGAAGCTCGTCGATGACCCGCATGGTGGGCAGTACGCGTACGTCAGCCCGCGGGTCGATGTACAGGAGCTGTCCGATGTCCTCGCGGGTCATCGGCTCCGTCGCCAGTACGTGCGTGATGACCTTCCTGCGGCGTGCCTGCACCCAGGCCAGGGCGACGCGGCGCCGAAGAGGGAGACCCTTCGGGGCTCCGCGAAGAACGTCCTGGGCGGCCTGCTGTGGGGTCTGGTCGTCGTGCACAGATCCCGTGGGGATCATGATGCCGCCGAGGAGGTCGACGACGACCAGTGCGTCCGCGCCAACCGGGACGAGTACGGAAACTCCGATGATCGGAGGTCGCCAGTCCTCGTACGGGGCTGTCTTCCTCGCAGGGAGGGGTACGGGTGCTGTGATCGTCGGCATCAGTCATCGCCTGCTGCAGCAGCAACGATCTCTTCGAGGTGCTGCGGCTGGCTCGTGCTCGGGATGGGGGCGACGTGACTGCCGAGGTTCAGGAGCCAGAACAGAGGGGCGAGGACTCCATGTGTGCGGGTCAGGGCTCCGGCGTCGAAGGGTCGGTACGGCACATACGGGATGTCGAGGTCTCGGCACAGTTCCAGGGCCGGGTCGTAAGGATCGCTGATGTTGAGGACGTTCTGCACGGCCGCGACGGTGAGTCCCTTGGTCACGGTGCGAATGTCGTCCGGGGTGACCTTCGACAGGCCGATGTGCCCGATCTTGCCCTGCGTTCCGTGCCCGCGCCCGCACATCGGCCGCTACGTTCGAACGCGCCGCCCTGCGCAGCGCCGTTGTGTAGCTGCGCCGTGTACGAGGTCACCAGGAGAGCTATGACCATTTCTGCCTCGCACCTCCAGGACCTCGTCGCCGGCTACCTGCGCGGGCATCCCGACGAACAGTTGCTGCTCCAGCCCCTCCTGGACCGTCTCGCCGCCGGCGCCGACGTGACTGGCAGGCGGGAGTTCGACGGTCACGTCACGACCTCGGGCGTCGTCATCAACGACGCTGACGACGTTCTACTCATCCACCATCTCGCCTCCGGCCGCTGGATCCAGCCCGGGGGACACCTGGAGGACGCGGACCGCACGCTGGGGCAGGCCGTGCGGCGCGAGATCGCCGAGGAGACGGGCGTCACCGAGCTGGAAGTGTTCGGCGAGGGCACGCCCGTGCACATCGATGTCCACACGATCGCGGCACGGCCGGACAAGAACGAGCCCGTCCACGTGCACTACGACGTCCGCTTCATGTTCCGTGTCCGCGGACCGGTCGACCTGACCCTGCAGGCCGAAGAGGTCGGCGCGGCGCAGTGGCGCTCGCCTTCGGAACTCGGTGACCCTGTCCTGCGTGCCCGGGTTCTGTCGAGCCTGGGCCTGCCGCGCGAGGACCGCCCGGCGGACGAGGACCCGTACTGTGCCCTCGTCGTGCTCACGGACCCGGCCGCGACCAGGGTGCTGATGCACCTGCGCGATGACAAGCCGGGCATCTGGGCGCCGGGGACCTGGGCGCCGATGAGCGGTGGCGCCGAGCCCGGCGACTACGACCCGCACGCCACCGCGTGCCGGGAGCTGCGTGAGGAAACCGGTCTGGAGAACGTCCGGCTGACGCACCTGTTCTCCACCCGCACCGACGGCTACCCCCGGCACGTCTTCCACGGCGTCTGGGACGGCGACCCCGACACCCTGACCCTCACCGAAGGCCGCGAGCTCGCCTTCATCCCGCGTGGCGACTTCGACCGGATCCCGCTGCACCCGACCACACGCCAGGACACCGAACGCGTCCTGGAGCTCATCACGCCACGCCAACCGCCGTACAGCTACGGCACCTTGGCCCTGATCGGCAACCGGAGCGGGCATCTGCTGATGCATCTGCGCGACGACAGCCCGGGAACTTGCTGGCCGGACACCTGGTCACCCAACGGCGGCAAACCAGAAGCCGCCGATGCCGGACCGCGCGGCACCATCGTGCGCGAGGTCCACGAAGAGATCGGCCTCAACGAAGCCGCCGTGCCCCTCTCGCACCTGTTCACCCACACCGCCGACGACGGGCACCTCACCTACGTCTTCCGCGGCACCTGGGACGGCGACCCCGACACCCTGACCCTCACCGAAGGCCGCGCACTGGCGTTCATCGACCCAAAGGACCTCGGGGACCGACCGATGAGCCCGCTCGCCCGCTACGCCGCCCTGCGCGGTCTCGCCGCCGAGCTCGAGGACCAGGCCCACCGGGACGGCATCCACACCCTCGTCGTCGGCGGCCTGATCGTGCACGACGAGCGCCTCCTGGTCGTCCGGCGCAACCCGGACGACTACCTCGGCGGCACCTGGGAGACCCCGGCCGGCCGGCTCGAGCGAGGCGAGTCGATCATCGACGCCCTCTCGCGCGAGATCATGGAGGAGACCGGCCTCACCATCACCATCGACCGCTACGCGGGCCACTTCGACTACACCAACGCCCGCGGCCGCACCAGCCGCCAGTTCGTCTTCGCCTGCACACCGGAGAAGCCCGGCCCGGTCACCTTGTCCGAGCACGATCGCCACCAGTGGGTGCGCGCCCTGGACCAGCTCCCGCCAACCACCCCGGAGCTCCGGAGCTTCCTGGAGCAGGATTGGCCGGCACGACGGTGACCCGCCGACCGGCAGGAGCCGTGCACGGGCACGGCACCGCGCACCCCGGCCGGGCGGGGCACAGGTGATCATTCTTCCGGAGGCGTTCGTGCGCGTCACCGTGGACCGCGAAGGCCCGGCCGGCTCGGCATGGCTCTCCGCCCTCCCGGCCACGGTGGGGGAGCTGGCCGAGCGCTGGGACTGCACGCCGGACGGTGACCTCATGTACGGGGGCGTCGGGATCGTCGTCCCGGTGTCGCGCAAGACGACCGAGCCTGCCGTGCTCAAGGTGTCCTTCCCTCACCCCGAGAACCGCTTCGAGCCGGACGCACTCTCGACCTGGGGCGGGCGCACCCCACGACGCTGGCCCAGGCCGCGCAGGGCGACGAGGTGGCGGCGATCGCAGGGAGCGTCAGCCGCCGCCTCACCGTCCCCGCGCCCGCCGGACTGCCCCGGCTCCAAGATCAGGCCACCGGGTGGGAGGAGCAACTGCGCCGCGGGGCCCAGGACTTCCCCGATGCCCTGCCCTCCCGGACGGTGCAGGCCGCGATCGCGACGGTGCGCGAGCTCGCGCACCACCAGCCGGACACCCTCATCCACGGCGACCTGAACGCGCGGAACATTCTGGTGGGCACCCGAGAGCCCTGGCTGGCCGTCGACCCGAAGGGCTGGGTCGGCGACCGGGCGTACGACTGCGGCACACTGACCAAGTCCCGGTCGGTCGTCCTTGCCGAGCAGGGAGACCTGGCCACTGGGATCGACCGCACCCTCGACGCCTTCACCAGCGCTGCCGAACTCGATCGGGAGCGCGCACGGCGATGGGCGCAGCTCAGTGCGGTCCAGGCCGCCTACGCCGGCCGCCGACGGGGGTTCCGCCGGGGCCGTCACGGAGCCAAACGCGATCGACTCATCGCGCTCGTCGATGAGTTGGCGCAGGCCCTCACCGGCCTATGACCTCATCAACCCGCAGATCACGGGCGGGGCGTGTCCACGCGACGGATTCGATGGCGGAAACGTGGTGCCGCCCCGGGCTCCTCCGGCAGGATGACGGCATGGCCACAGTAGAAGTGGTCGCCCTCGTACATCTCGAGTCCGCGGAAGCGTGTGGTGAACGCTTGCCAGGACAGCAGACGCTCCTTGCCGATCAGCCTGTCGCGGCGCCCCCCCCGAATACCGAGAGCGGAACGGGCAGCGGCTCCGGATCGCGGGGAGGAGCCCAGGTGTCCAGAAGTTTGAAGTCGTTACGGAACACCGGGGCAACCCTCCGCCAGGTCGAAGACCTCGCGGGGAAGCGTCCTCGCCCGTGGAGGAGCACTTCCTGCCGACAGGCCCAGTACAGGAGAGCCTGTTCGACTAGGCCCCAGATTCTCCTTCCGCGGACGAGGACGGACGATGTCGGTCCTGTAGGTCTCGTTGCGGCGGCCCGGACCCCTGTGCACTCAGGTGCGGACGAGCGCGGTGTCGTAGTAGCAGGCGAGCACGGCCTCGGCGCCAGAGCCCTGGGCGGTGGCGATCCGTTGGAAGCGTGCGGAGCGCAGGTCTCCGGCGGTCCAGATGCGCGGGTGCTGCTCGTCGGGCGGACAGTACTCGTCCGCGGTCTGGGCGAGGCCTTCGAGGGTGGCGGGCCGGTTACCGAGGTTTCCAAGGACGGTGCCGGCGATGTACTGCCGCCGCTTGCCACCGCGTTCGTCGACCTCAAGGGTCCAGCCGCCGGTGGGAGCAGGGGCAATAGCGACGGCGGCGCACTGCACGAGGTTCACCCGGGGGTCGTCGGCGACCTCGGAGGCCTTGTAGTCGTCTTCCTGCGGGCACAGGACGCTGATGGTGCGGGCGACGTCCGGGTGGGCGCGCAGCCAGGTTCCCAGCGGCCGGTCCGCGCCGAGCACCCACGTCACACCGCTCATCTGGTCGGGCCCGGTGCGCCACAGCGGATCGGGCCAGAATCCGTCGGGCGCGGTGATCCAGGGAATGTCGGCGGGGGAGAGGGTGGTGACGCCGGTCGCGATGATGGCGGCCGCCGCGGTGTGCTCGGTGCCGTCGGCCAGGCGCACGCGGGTGTGCTCGTCGTCGGCGGACACCGCCGTGGCGCTGGCGGCGGTGCGGCGCAGCAACCGCGTGGGGGCGATCCGGTCGAGGTCCGCGGTGAGCGCGGCCGCGAGGTCGGGGCCGGTCGACCAGTTGCCGGGCACATTGTTCAGAGCACCGATGTGGTGGAGCTTCCCACCGACCCGATCGCGTTCGATGAGGTGGACGCGCATGCCGAGGCTGGCGGCCATCACGGTCGCGGCGACGCCGGCCGGGCCCGCCCCGACCACGATCAGATCGCTGCTGGAGGCGCTCATGCGCACGTCCTCTCAGCGGGGACGGGCACAAATTCCTGGATGTCCAGTGTGGTGATGAGCTGCCGGGCGCCGATCATGCGGCGGGCCACGGTGAGCCCGGCCTGGTGGACATCGGGGCCGGCTTCCGAGGCGCACGCGTCGGTGACGATCCACGGGGTGATGTCGGCCTCGAAGGCGTCGGCGGCGGTCTTCAGGACGCAGGAGTCGGTGGCGATGCCGCACAGCACCACTTCCTCCCAACCGTTGTCGCGGAAGTCGTCGATGACGATCCGGGGGAACGCCCCATAGGTGCCCTTGTCGATGACCGCGGTGGCCCGCGCGGCGGCCGCGGTGAGCTCGGGCACCAGGTCGGTCTCCGGGGCCTCCTGCAGCGCCGTCCAGTCCAGCAGCCGCACGAACGGGCTGTCGGGATGGTTGATGTAGCGGGAGAACAGCACCGGGCCGCCTGCCCTCTCCCAGCAGGACACCAGGTCGGCGATCACTGGCACCACGTGGCGGCTGCGGTCGTTCACGAAGCCGTTCTGCACGTCGATGACGAAGAGCGGTGTGGTGCGAGGGTCCACCGGGGGCCTGCCTTCCTGCGGGGCGGTCAGGGACGCAGCGCATCCCGGGCGGCGGCGAGGCGTTCGGGCAGCTCGCTGGTCGCCAGGATCGCCTTGCGCATCAGGCGGTGCTGCACCGTCTCGGTCGGCCCGGACTGCGTGAGTCGAGAGTACGCGGCAGCGAGGTAGCCGCGCCCGTACTTCCCAGGCATGACTGGATCTTGACCCGACTCCAGCAGTGCTTGGACGTGCGTGGAGAGCGCCCACAGAGCTTGCACGTCCGCCTCCAGGTCAAGTACCTCGGCGGTCGACAGAGCACGCTCGGCGGGCAGCGGGTGGTAGGCGACCCCAGACCAACTGGCCAGCCCCATGGACACGGCGCCGGAGAACTCCACGGCGTCGGGGTGCTCCCAGCGCGAGGCGAGCATCGACGCCTCGGTATCCGGCGGCAGGCCGTGGATGTTGGCCGGGTTGCGGCGGTCGACGAGCACCGACGGCGTCGCGAGCAACTGCATGGCGGTCGGCAGGTGAGCGAGCGGCCAGAAGTGCGCGCCGAGTTCGTATATGGACAGCACGTAGCCGGGCTCCGGGCACACCGCCCCGGCGGGCAGCACGCCGTCCAAGAGACGGGCCAGGAGCTGCCCGGTCCAGGACCGGTCGTCGAGGTAGGTGCGGTAGCGCCACACGGCGAGGTCGGTGATGGTCGCGGGCCGGCGGTGCTGTTCGAGGTGGAGCATCGCGATGCCGCACGCGTACAGGTACAACGTCGCGGACTCGGACGTGGGGTGATCGATGGTCAGGGTGCGCCGCTCGAGACCGCCGGGCCCTGCCGGGGCGGGCTGCGCCCGCGGCCAGAGGGCAGCCGAGGGCCCCCCGACGTACACGGGCAGGAACTTGTGCGACACCACCGCGAACGGGTCGCCCACCGCGCCCGGAACGACCTGGTGCACGTCCGGATGCTGCGCGGGAACCCCATCGGTCTTCCGAGCGGTCTGCGCGGCGAGACGCTCGTGGAAGGCGTCGCGTTCCTCCGGGGTGCAGGTGGCGAGCGCCGCGTCGAGGATCTGCTGCATCTCCGGCACGCACACCAGCGCGGCACCCTGCGCCCGCCACTTCGTGACGGTCCGCGGGGCGATGCCCAGATGCTCGGCGAAGCGGCGCACCGACAGACGCATCGCGGACTGCAGCAGCACAGCCTCGCGGCCGGTCCACTGCTCCACGGCGACCATCTCTGACATCCCTTCCGGGCGGCTCGATAGCAGATTACGGGCCCCGGTGCGCCATCGGTACCACGCGCGTTCCACATCGGTACCTCTCATCCAACATCGCGTCTGCGCACGCTGGAGGGACATCGCAGAAGAGCCCTTCGGCGCTTGTGGAGTCGCTGATGAACCGGACCGCATCTGTCCCCGTCTGCCGGGGGGACAGCCGCACCACATCAGGAAGGCGCGAAGCACGTGAAGCGCCCGTAGTGCCCTGGAACGCGAGCACCACCGTTCCAGGGCGTCCCTGCCGATGCTTGGCCACGATCAGGTCCGCTTCACCTGCACGGGGGCACTCCGGGGCGTACGCATCCTCACGACGCAGCAGTACGATTACGTCCGCCGAGAACGTGGTGGCACCAGACTCACGCAGGTCATCCAGCATCGGGTGCTTGTCCCACCGATGCTCCGGGCTCCGGTTGCAATGCGATGTGGCGAGCACGGGGATGTCGAGTCCCGCGCTAGCGTCTCCAGGCCTCGCGCGACGTCTTCGACCTCTCTTCCGGAGGTCGTTGCGTTTCTCGGGCTTCTTGCATGTCCTGGATGCCATCGACCGCGAGCAGTTGGATCTTTCGCTCAGCTACCAGGGTGCGCGCCTGCTCGGGGAGCTCGGCCATAGTCAAGCTCACGGGAGTCCTGATGGCCAGTGGAGCCGCCGCGGTCCCTGGGACTTCCCGGGCGAGTCGCGTCCAGTCCTCACCGGTCATCTCGCCCGAGTGGATGCGGTGCCTGCCGAACCCGACGCTTGACTGAACATGGCCAGCCCCGAACTCGGGCTTGGAAAAAGGTGGTTGCCCCAGCGCGGTTCCGGTTCTCGGTAGAGCGCGGTCGTCGGGTCCCGGAGCCTTTCACCGACAGGTCGGAGCGGGCCACTCGTGTCGGCGCGGGTGGCCTCCGAGCCGGCAGGGCGGTGGCGCGCTGCTGCCGCCCTGCCGGCTCGAGGCAGCTGCCCGAGAGGAGGCTAGCCACGTCGTACAACCACTGGCCCGAGAGATACAGGGGCGGGCACGCCTCAACAGGCCCGCCCCGCTCCCGCCTCACCGACCAGTGAACCGCGGATGGTGGCGCCGAGCGACTGGCCCGGCGCAGGCGCTCGGCGTCACCACTCGCCCCATGAACTCCGGCGAAGCCTCGCCGAGACCGCAAGTACGACGAACAGAAGGGGCACCCCATGGACGACCTCATGCCGCCTGCGAAGCGCACCACCCCCGCGGAGCGCCTGTTCACGACGAAGGCGAACCGCCGAGTCCAGACCCCCGGCGAGTGCCACGAGTACAAGAAGACCTCCGGGTCGTCCGACGGCGCGAAGACGTACGACACCACCGCCACCTGATCCGCCCCGTTCGCCTGGTGGGTGCGCCCTCGGCACACCCACCAGCCCTCTTCGGAAGGCTCACATGATCAAGCTGCGTCTGACCCCGTACGCGAACGCTGCATGGACCTGGGACACCGTCGCTGGCCTCTACCGCACCGCCGACGGCCAAAGCGAGGTCACCCCGTTGGCTCACCCGATGCTTGAGCACCTCGCGTTTACCGACAACACCCGGGCCCTGGTCATCGTCCGGGAACGTGCCTCCGGGCGGCCCGCCGCCCTGCCCGAACCGCGCACGCTCACCCCGGCCGACTTCGACACCGCCCGTACCGCAGCCACGACGTGGCCGCTGGACTACGTCCTGGTCGAGACCGCCCCCGGTGTGCCCGCGCGGGTCAGCGCCGGGCCGTGCGGCATCACCCCGCTGTACGTCGCGCACGACGGCACGACGCTGCTCGGGTCCTGGGACATGGCCGACCTCGCCCCGTACGCCCGCACGCTGAACCCACGCGAGGTCGCCCGCCTGCTCATCTACCGCCCCCGCTACAGCCAGGAGACCGTCTTCCAGGGCATCCACCGCGTCACCGAACGCGCCACCGCGCACTTTGGCGGCCACCTCCACCTGCAGTACCCCGAGCCTGCCCTGCACAGCGGCCCTCGCGAACTCGCCGACGACGCCGATGTCCTAGGCGCGTTCGTAACCGCAATGGACAACGCGCTGGACGCCCGTCCGCTGGATCCAGGCACCACGGTCTTCCACCTCACCGGCGGCTTCGACTCCGGCACCGTCGCCAGCAGGGCCGCCGAGCGCCTCCCCGGTCGGTACGCGACCTCTACCCTCCTCATCGCAGGACCCGGCCGTGCGTCCCAGTTACGCCGCCGATCACAGATACGCGACGTGGTGCGCTTCGCCGACACCGACCTCATCGTGGACGCCGCCGAAACCGGCGTACTCGCTCCCGGCTGCGTCCGCCGTGGCGGGGCACGGATCAGCCCGTACGAAGAGCCGCTGCACCACCCCTTCAGGCACATGACAGAACTGATCGCCCACCATGGGGCCCGCACCGTCGTCACCGGCCTCGGAGGTGACGAGATGGTGGCCCTGTCTCAGCAGGAGTACCCGCACAAGCCGATGGGCGAAATCAGCGACGCCCTGCCCTGGATCGGCGCACGGGCCCGCGCCGCCCTGGAGTTTGCCGACGACGCCATCGCCCCGCCCGCCCGCGTGAACTCCATGACCCTGCTGTCCCTGGAGACGACCGCCCCGGTTCTCCTGCGCGCCGGGATCTGGCCCGTCCACCCCTTCGCCGACCCCGACATGATCCAGCTCGGCGAGTGGCTGCCCTACGACTGGCGCGAGTTGAAACAGCTCCAACGCCGCCGCCTCGCCGCCCTCGGACTCGGACCCGATGTCACACAGTCCCGCACCCGGGAGTCCTTCGCTGAAGTCGTCCAGCACGCACTGACCACCGAGGCCCGCCCCTTGTTCGACGTGATGCTCAAGGACGGGTCACCCCTCTTCGAGGAGGGGCTGATCGATCCCGACGGCCTCCGCGCAGGACTGCGGCAACTCGACTCGGGCCCGTACCGTGAAGACGGCGACGCCCAGCTCCTCGAAGTCGTCGACCTCCACCTGGCCGCCGCAGCGTTCCTGTAGACAGGCCGAACCCAGCGCCTTCAAGGAGGACCCCGGATGCACCTCGTCCGTCCGGCCACGGCCGCCGACATTCCTGCCGTCCGCACCCTCGTCCTGGCCCGCTCCGCATGGCTGGAAGAGCGGCAGATGCCCTCGTGGCGGGAGAGCGCAGACGACGTGGCCGGGCAGGCCGAGAACACCGACGGAACGATGTGGCTCCTCACCGAGGAGACTTCGGACCGGATCATCGGATGCACCACGGTCCAGCAGGAGACCCCGCCGTGGGGGTGGACGGAGCAGGAACTCGCGGAGCCCGCCGACTACCTGTACACCACCGTGACGGACCCGGCAGACCGCGCACACCGCCCCGGCGCACTCCTCGCCCTGTGGGCGGTGGACCGCGCGGCCCGCCAGGGCCGGGCATGGGTACGAAGGGGCTGCATGTTCCCTGGCCTCGTCCGCTACTACGAAACCCAGGGCTTCAGCCTCATCCACGAGGTACAGCGCACGCACAACCATGTCTACCTGATGGGCCGCCAGGCCGAAGAGCTGCCCGACCTTCCCGTGCGGACGCAACCCGGAGATGACCGGCGCTCGACTCTCCCCCAGCCGTAGGACAACGGCCAGCAGCCCACCAGTGAGC
The DNA here is from genome assembly GCF_040683555.1 of Streptomyces sp. NPDC093510. Classification (NCBI taxonomy): domain Bacteria; kingdom Bacillati; phylum Actinomycetota; class Actinomycetes; order Kitasatosporales; family Streptomycetaceae; genus Streptomyces; species Streptomyces sp. NPDC093510. The sequence goes on along the minus strand of NZ_JBFBEE010000046.1, from coordinate 17,870 downwards.
CTTCGCCAGCCTGAAGCCGCAGGCCGAAAGGCTGGTATGACTGTTTCTCAGGTGTTCACGCTGGTCGTGGGCGGCAGCCAGTGGAGAAGATCATCCGTCAGCGCTGGGCTTCGAGGTTCGTCAGGACGATTGGAGCGCGCAGGAGTTGGGTGGCGCGGGCGGGATCGGTGCGGAGCTTCGTAAACGGGTCAGGTGCGCGGCTTCAGTTTGATCAGGCGGACGGGCTGGCCGTCGAGGAAGAACTCGTCGATGTCGGCGTCGCTGGTGTCTTCGTCATGCTCGCCGGTCTGCAACAGGTCCAGGGTGATGTGGAAGTCGCGTAGCGCGTCCCGAATCCGCGCCGGCAGGGAAGGGTAGTCGGGGGTCTCATCCGGATCTGCTGCGGGGGTCAGCCGGGCCTCGCGCGGCGCGTCGATACCGGTCACCGACACGTCAGCGGCGAAGGCGAGGTCGGCCTCCTGCAGCGCCTTTCGGGCCTACGTCCCCGACCCCGCGCTGGAGTTCACAGACCGTCAGGCAGCCCTATCCTGGCTCGACGCCCAGTCCCCCAACCTCATGTCCACCCTCCGCACGGCACACAGCACGGTCTGGAACGCGATGGTGTGGCAGCTTGTCCACATGCCGATCGTCCTGGCCCACACGCTGACCCGCCTGTGCGGCCTCGCCGAGGCTCTGACTTCCGCAGATCTGGGTATGGACCTCAACGCGCCTTCCGGCCGCGACCTCGACCATTTTGCGTCGCCCGCCGCGACGCCCGGCGAAGCAGGTGATGATCCCACGAAGCGACGCACCGCCCTCACTCTGATCGGCGGCACGGCCCTGGGCTCACTGGCCCCGCTCATGACTCCCGGCCAGGCCAGCGCCGACACGGCCCGCGCCTACACGCACCACGCCACCCGCACCGAGCTCGACCCCGCCGACCTCACTGACCTCGAAGCCGACATTGATCGCTTAGGCGCCACGTACTCCTCCACGCCTCCGCGCGAACTGTGGCCCACCGCCGCGCGCCTGCGGCACCGCGTTTTCACCCTGCAGCACGAACGCCGGCACACCCTGCGCGAAGCACGCGAACTCACCCGTCACGCCGGCATGCTCTCTGTGATCCTCGCCTGGATCGCCCACGACCTGGGCAACGGTGATCTGGTCCAGGCCTTCTGCGACAACGCCTGGACGCAAAGCGAGCAAGGCGACCACCCCGAAGTCGGCGCTTGGGCCGAAGACGTGCGCAGCACCCACGCCCTCTACGACAACCGCCCCCTGGACGCCCTGCTCGCCGCGACCCGGGGCATGGCCGTGGCCCCGCGCGAGGGCAACGCCGCGGTGCGACTGTCCGCCCAGGTCGCCCGCGCATACGCCCGGCTCGGCAAGGCGGACCATTTCCAGGAAGCAGTCCTGCGCGCCCACAAGCATCAGCAGCGGCTGCCCCTGCACGGCGCAGGACTCTTCGCGGTGGACGCGGTGCGCATCACCTCCTACGACGCCTCCAGCTACGTGTGGCTCGGCGACCCCGACCGGGCACGTGCCACCGCCGAGGAGGCCATCGGCCACTACCGTTCCTTCCCCAGCCGCTTCCAGGCCCCCACGCGGCTGGCCATCGCCCAACTCGACCTGGCGCAGGCGCACTCGGCGCTCGGCACGCCCGACGCCGCTATCGCCGTGGCCCGCGAAGCCCTCGCCGGCAGCCGCCTGGTCGACTCCATCCGCGGCCGGGCCCAGCAACTCGATAACACCCTGCAACGCCGCTACCCGCACGACGGTGCTGTGGCCGAGTTCGGCGAGGAACTTCACGTCCTCCTCGCAGCCTGAAACGCACCGGTCACCAACAAGACGTCACGTACGGGCGTACATCGACCGCGTGCATTCCCGCTGCCCGCGCCGCCGCGAGTCCCTCCTCCGCGTCCTCCACCACCAGGCAGCGGTGCGGCGGCACAGCAAGGCGCCGGGCCGCCTCCTGGAACAGATCAGGGGCCGGTTTGCCCCGGTCAACGTCCTCCCGGGTCACCACGGTGTCGAACAGGTGCGCAAGACCTGTGGCGGCTATGCCTGCCCGGACAACAGCACCCCCGCCGCCGGAGGCCACCGCGCAGGCGACACCACGCGAACGCGCCCTCTCGACCCATCCAACGACCGTTTCGAACGGCCTGAGCGACGCCAAGTCCCGGATGATCAACTCGCCGCAGCGCTCAAGTACATCAGCCAACGGCACTGAGACACCCAGTTCCTCCAGCAGTCCATCCACCGAAGTGCCGAGCCGCTCGCGGTACCAATCCTCGCGTAGATCGACAGCGTGAGCCCGGAGCGCTTTCGCCAAACTGCGGTAATTCAAAGGCTGGGAGTCGACCATGGTGCCATCCCAGTCCATGATCAACGCCTCATATCCGTCGAGATTCAGATCCATGGGCGAAGCCTTCCCAGGAGCACACCCGCCGATTGCTGCCGCTATGCCTTCGCGACGGCCGACGCCGAGGGCGGGCGTATCCAGGAGTCCAAGGTGAGCGGTGCGGCCTGATACCCGCTGGATCTGGCAGAGCGCTTCGTCGGGCCCCGGATCGCGCGGGCGGTCACCACATCGGCCGGAGTGGGCGCTGCGGAACGCACGGGCCTGCGTGCCGACGGAGCAACTGCGTAGCCGCCTGGCGGCCGAGCAGACGCACGAACAGGGTTGCAGTACTCACCGGGCTGCCTGCAGCCGCCGCTGGACGCGCTCCGCATCCACGGCACTGATGCTGCTGTACTGCTCCAGTGCCCGGGTGTAGAGGGCGGCCGCGTCTTGTTTCCGTCCGGCGGCGGCCAGGCTCTGGCCGAGCATCTCCAGGCTGCGAGCGGTCCACTGCCGGGCGCCGTGGGAGGTGAACTCCTCGAAGGCCTCCCGCCCGGCTTGTTCGGCTTCCTCGTGGTGGCCTGCCATGGCGTACGCCTGGCCGAGCCAGGCCAGGGCACGGGCCGCGTCGTGCGGGTCCTCGACCTCAAGGAGGGCGGCGCGGGCGGTGGTGAGGACCTCAATGGCCCCGGCAGCGTCATCCAGGGTGAGATGGATTTGCCCGAGGAGGATGTCGGTGAGCGCGACTCCGCGGCGGTCCTCGCGGTGCGCGCGCAGGGTGCGGGCCTGCTCCAGATAGCCCGCGGCTTCCTCCGGCCGGCCAGCCTCGTAGGTGGTCGCGCCGAGTTCGTGCAGCGCCTGCGCCTCGCCCCGGACGTCGCCCCGGGAGCGGGCCCCGGCAAGAACGTCCGTGAAACAGGTGATCGCTTCGTCGAAGGAGTGCGTACCGCGCAGGCCGACGCCCAAAGTGTTGCGCAGCTCCTGCTCGGCAACGGCGTCCTTGCAGAGCCGGGCGGCTTCCAGACCGAGGTGGTGCGCCTCAATCCACAGGTCGTACATCCTGCCCGCGCGCCACCAGGGCCACATGGCGTGGACGAGCTGCCACACCATCGCGTTCCAGCCCGTGCTGTGTGCCGTGCGGAGGGTGGACATGAGGTTGGGGGACTGGGCGTCGAGCCAGGACAGGGCTGCCTGACGGTCTGTGAACTCCAGCGCGGGGTCGGGGGCGTAGAGGTAGGTCCGGTTGAGGTGGCGGTGGCTTGGGGTGAGGAGCCGTTCGGCAGCGGTCACGGCGGCGAGGTACCAGTCCGCGGCGCGGCGCCGGGCTTCGGTGCCGGCGCTCTCGGGCTCGTCCCGGGCGGCGTGCTCCTGGGCGTGCGCCAGGGCAGGGCTGGAGTATCGGTAGACCGGTCCACGGACCGGCTGGGCGGTGTCCTGGACGAGCATGCCCGAGGTGGCGAGGTCGGCGAGGTCGGCGCCCGCTTCGGCGGGGGTCCGCTGGGTGATGGCGGCGGCGAGGTGGGCGTCGATGGTGTCGACCGGCAGCAACGCCGCCGTGCGGTAGAGGCGGGCGGCGAAGTGGGGGAGGTTGGTGTACTCGGCGTCGAGTGCGGCGGACACGATGGCTCCGGGGTGGTCGAGGGCCAGTTTGGTGGCGGGGGTCCGGCTTCGGCTGGCGTCGAGGGCGCGGACGGCGGTGGACAGGGTGCGGGATCGGTGGCGGGTGAGCTGGGTGATGCTCAGAGCAAGGGCTGCGGGCAGGCCCGCGGTGAGGTCGATGAGCCTGTTGGTTGCGTCCGGCTCCTGGTCGATGCGCTCGGGCCCCAGGCAGCGGGCCAGGTAGGTTCGGGCGGCGGTGTGGTCGAGCGGTCCAAGGGGCAGCTGTGCCGCACCCTGCGGGGCGAGTTCGGGCAGCGGGAGGCGGCTGGTGGCCACCACGAGGTGACCGGATCCGCCGGGGGTCAGGGCGCGGATGTGATCGGCGTGGGTGACGCCGTCCAGCAGGAGGCACACGGGTCCGCGCGCGGCACTCGCCGACCTCCACCAGCTGGCAAGCTCGTCACTGCCTGCGGGCAGCGGCCCGGCCTGCACGGCGCGCAGGAGACGGCCGAGCACGTCGCTGATGCGCGCGGGGCCCATGCTGCCGGTGAGGTCGGTGTGGAAGTGGCCGCCCGGGTATCTGTGGGTCAGGCTGTGGATCAGGCGCTCGGCGAAGGCCGACTTGCCGACGCCGGCGGGCCCGTGGACCGAAACGAGGGACACGGCGAACTCGGGCTGCGCCGCGATCCACGCGGTGAGCCGGGCGAGCTCCTGTTCCCGGTCGGTCCATGAGGCCGGAACCGGTCGCACCTGGCGGGGGACAGGCGGGACGTGCTGAGGCTGGTGGAAGTGGATTGCGTCGATGTGGCCGGCCTGGACACCCGTGTGCAGGGCGGGGTCCCCGGTGATGGTGTTGTTGACCATCATGGGTGGGTGCGGCATCCCGGGCGCGGTCATGGTTCTCGTCTCCCTGGAGTGGTCGAATCTCGGTCTCACTGAGCACGCGGCGCTGAGCGGTGCTCCGGGCCGCGTACAGGGCCGGTTGCGCCTCGTACGGGTGATCGGCCGGTGTCGCCGTGGGCTGGTTGATGGTGATGGCGCCGCGTACGGAGGAGGGCTGGTCGCCCATGAGGTGCCGGACGGTAGGGCACGTCAGAGTTTCCAGAGCATGCCGATGGCCTCGAGTGCCGAGATCCGTTTGGGGCTGAGGGTGCCGCGGAGGGCTGCTTGGCGTTGCTTGACGATCCATTGGCCGACTCTTAGCTTCTCGGGGCCTGGAGCGACGTAGGTGGAGGGGATCTTCAGGTGGCGGTGCTGTTCGTGGAATGCCTTGGCCGCCGCCAGGTGCTGGTTCCAGCGATGCTCATAGACATCCCAGATCATGCCGAGCCCGTCGAGCTGGCCTCGCTGCCTGGCGCCCAACTGCCGTTTTTTCTTACGCCAGTTGCTGATCCACAACCCCAGGGCGTATGGCGGGTCATCGTCGGTGGTGTAGTCGCTGGGCACGAGCAGATCGCCGTGTTCTTTCTGGTAGGCGCGGGCGGCTTTGAGCCCGCGGAGCCAGTCGTAGCCGAACTCCTGGTGCCAGTCCATGCCCAGAGCGTCAAGCGCGGTCCGCTGTTCGGCGGTGGCGGTGCGCTCGCCGCGGCGCAGCCGGTTCAGCCACATGCCCAGGGGAAAGCGGGTGCCCGGTGTGCAAAACGACGTGGGCACGAGGAGGTCCCCATGGGCTGCGTGGTGGGCGCGGGCCTCGGTGAGGAACTGCTCCCATTCGGTATCCCTTTGGTTGTCCTTCGGCTTCCAGACCATGCCCAGGTCTTCCAGCCGACTCTTGCGGTCGGGCAGGAGAAGCCCGTCCTTGGCCAGGCCGCGCTGGAAATGGAGCCAGCGGCCCAGTGCCAGCTCGGCGGGCGGCGGTGTCTTGTAGCTCTGGGGTATCAGCAGGTCCCCGTGCTGCTTCCGGTAGCTCTCAGCGGCTCCGAAGAACTCTTCCCAGTTCGGTGTGGTGGAGCGAACGGCCTGGGCGTGGATCGCCGCGATGAACCCGGCAGGCACCGCTTTCCCCGTGACGTGAAGCCAGTCGGGGGCCTGCCCTCGGGAAGCGCTCACGCCCTGGGAGGCACGCCCTGCCTCTCGGCGGCGGCTGTCCAGCTCCGCGGCGAGCCGCTCGTCGTTGGCGCGGAGCGCTTCCAGAACCCTCCACAAAGGAGCGTAGGCGGATGAGGCCAGCGCGGACTGCGGATCCTCATCGGGGCCCAGGAGGATGGGCACGATGATGGTGGCCACTTTCGGGCCGTCGCGCCGCACGATCCGTCCGATGGCCTGCACGTTGTCCGTGTCGGAGTTCCGTACGTCGACGAAGGCCGCACCGTCCAGACGCGGTGCGTCGATGCCCTCACCGAACATCCGCACCTGGCACACGATGCGCCGGCCCGCGGCTGTAGACGGGGCGTTGAGGAGGCTGAGCGCGGCGTCGCGTCGGCTCGAAGACTGCCCTGCGTGCGCGCACGCCACCTGCAGCGGACCGCCGGCGGCAGGGTCGGGACCGAGCAGTTGATCGACCTGTGGAAGCGCCTGGGCGAACCATGCGGCGTCGCGGACACGGTGATGAAAGGTCAGCATGTTCCGCACGTTGAACTGGCGCGCAGCACGCAGCACAGCGATCTGGCGGGCCAGCATGGAGGCGGAGACCGCCGAAGCACCCACGCCGAGGTAGGTGGTGCGGGTGGGTTGCTCCTCGACCAGCTGCTGCACCTCCTCATCGGTGACGATGGCCACCACGACGCGGTAGTCGGCAACCAGCTTGAGCTCCAGGGCCCGCGCGTAGCCGAGACGGAAGACGGTCGGCCCGAAGGTCTTCTCGTCGTCCATGCCGAGGATGTCGGTCTCGCCCGTACGGTTGCGGGTGAGGATCTTGGGCGTCGCGGTCAGGTAGAGCCGTCGGTCGCCGGGGATCAGCACGTCGTCGTGCACCCACGTCCACGTCTTGGACGTTCGGCCCGCCGAGCGGTGGGCTTCGTCCACCACGATGCTGCCCCACCGTGCCAGGCCGTGATCCCTATGTGCCCGGGCCACGGCAGGCAGACTGTGGTAGGTGGCGGCCACCGTGGCCCGGGGCACCCCGGCGAGCAGTTCGGCGAGTTCGGCGGCCTCCGTGGTCACCGAGGCCGCCACGTCGGCGTGCAATTCCCGGCGAGTGCGCTCCATCAAATGCGGATCGGAGCACACCGCGGCCACCTGGCCCAGAGCCTGCCCGTACGTCTCGTGCCAGGAGTGGAGGGTCTGAGCGAGCAGGTTAATGCTCGGGGCCACCAGCAGCGCCCGGCCGTTGTCGAAGGCATCGTCCAAGAGCGCGCCGCCCACTCGCGTCTTGCCGGTACCGCAGGCCATGACCACGGTGGCGCGTGACTGCGTGGCGAATGTCTCGAGCACAGCCTGGATGGCCTGCTCCTGATGCGGCCACAGCGGTGGCACTCGACGGGCAACTGCGTCATCGCCGTTGGGAGCTGAGGAAGAGAGAAGCACTTCAATCCCGGGTAGGTGAAGAAGAGTGAAGAACTGAACGAACTGCGGCCCTTCGCTCCATCGCGGCCGCGGCGCGCTCGATCAGCTCGTAGGTCTCCTCACGGCCGCAGGCACGGGAAAGCGCCTCGCGCAGGCCGGCGCGCACGGTGCGTGCAATCGGGGATTCCACTGCGTAGCTGGGGAAGGCACCGAAGCTCGTCACCATGCGGTGGCCGTGAAGGGTCACCTCTGCAGGCCAGCTGACCGTGTGAACGAACAGAAACGCACCCATCGGTACGATGCGGATGACCAGCCCGCTGGAGTCCGACTCCTCACCCTCCATCAAGCCGACCAAATGCCGCAATTGCTGCGCCATCACCTGCGGCCCGCCGACCGGACGCCTGAGCACCGCCTCATCCAGCAGGACCGTTCGGTGCTGGCCCGTGGCCCACGGCATACCGTGCACCCACGGGGGCAGCCCGAGCACCGGTTCATCCGCACGAAGGAGGAAGGCGGGATTCTGCAAGACCTTCTGGTAAGCCTGCGTGCGCAGGCCCGCAGGAATTGCGGGAGTGAACTCGATGATCTCGCTCGCCATGCGCATCACAGCGATGTAGCGCGCCAGCGCCTCGGTACCTGCCGCATCTCCCCAGTAGTCGAACGGGACACGTGTCGCACACCCTCGCTCCCCACCCCTGCTGCGGACGTAGTGCTGCTGCGGCAAGCTCCTCACCAGGAAGTCGGCGTGCTGCCGCGCTATGCCGTAGCGGCGGAGCAGCGCCCGGACGGCGGCTTGAGGGGCCGGGGATTCGGCGCGCTCCCACCGGCTGACGGCTGACGCCGACTGGCGGACGATGCGGGCCGCATCATCGAGCGTTTCGCCCCTGTACGTACGCAGACCTCGCAGGTATGCCCCCAGCACGATCCGGGTAGGCGCCTGAGACAGTTCGGCGGACTTGGGTGGCACAACGGCATGCAGCATCACTGGTCACCAATCAACGGGTTCACAACGGTTCGTGCGTCGAGGGCGGTCTGGAGCACCGGGTCGGGATCTGACGTCGCCAGGCATGCACCATGGCGACGTCAGCCCCTTCGGTGCCCCGGCACGGTCCTCCTGCCGCAGCACGATGTGCGGCCGGTGGGCGCGTAAGACATCGTGCGCGAGGCGCCGACGCCAGTCGTCGCCGCCGGTGTGGTCCGGCACGCCGTTGGGCGGACAAGAAGGCATCGACCTCATGAAGCGACCCCCTCCTCTGCCAACAGCGCGGGCTGCACCGGCACTTCGCAGCCGAGATACGCTTCGAGGCCCTCCGCGCGGCACGCATCCGCGGCCAACAGAACCGCCGTCCCCTCGGATGCGGCCGTGCTCACTCGGTCCCACCCGCACCTGCTCACCAGATGCCCGACGAGACGCTGCCCCTCCCAGTCGTCAGCGTGGCGAAGAGGGACGGCGCAGGCGATGCGGGTGTAGCCGCACAGTGCGGCGTAGTGGCGGGCCCAGATGGTGAGGAGCCAGCCGAGCCGGTAGCCGTTGCCCGGGGCGGTAGCGGCACAGGACACCACCAATGTCGGCCGGGCGTTCTCGTGGAGCGTCCACGGTGGCGCCGCCACCGTCGTGCGGTGCAACTGGAGGACGGCGACAGGAGTGTTGGTGTCGGTGTCGACGAGGGCGACCATCTCGCGCTCGTCGCGCAGGGCCTCAAGGACCGGGCGGGCGTTCTCCGCGGGTAAGTTCCGCTTCCGACGCCAGTCCATCACGTGGGCGCCGACCTGATCGTATTCGGCCTGGCCGTCCAGATGACGGATCACATAGACGGGTGCCGTGGGAACAGGGTGTGCGTGAGAGCGCGGGCCAGGCGTAGGCCCGGCGCCCGCACCGGAGGAGCTGGGGGAGGCGTCGTCGGTCACTGGCTGGTCCCGATGCGTCGAGTGCGGCGGCATGGGGTGCTGTTGCTGCCGGGGCATGCGGGAAGGACTCCGGCGCGCACCTCCGTGTCGGTGTGGCCGGTGGCGGGCGGGAGGTGCCCGTGCGGCCCGGTGCCGGCGGCTGCCTGAGCGGCCGGAGTGGCGAGGCGGCGGCCGGGCCGGCCGACCGCCGGGTTCCAGGCCGCCACCGCGATGGTGTGGGCAGAGGAAATCATCGGGCTCCTTCTGCTGTGCTGTCATGCCCGCACAGCAGGACCGCGCGGCTGCTGCGGCTCAAGTCCTGCGTCAGGCACGACCGCCAGCCGGTCATGAGCTGGCCGAGCTGGTCCTCGGCCAGGCCGCGGTCCATCGGGCCACCGCCGCGGGAGTGCGGGGAGGTGAGGAGGTAGAGGACGCCCTGAGGCTTGAGCATTCAGGTGACCGTGGCCAGGAAGCGGGGCAGGTGGAGGTATGCCACCGTGTGGCGGCACGTCACCAGGTCGACGCTGTGCGGCTGCAGAGCGTCTGGCGGCCGCTCAGTGTTGATGTCCCAATGGGCGAAGGACAACCGCGGATGCACACCACCGATTCGGCGGGCCCGCCGCAACGCCTCGCCGGATCGAATCCGGCGACCTGCATCCCCCAGCGGAACATCTGATAGGCCCACTGTCCCGTACCGCAGCCGAGGTCGACCGCGGTCATGCCACGCTGCGGGGCCAGGCTGCGGTACACCCACTCGCACTCCCGGAGCGGCACCGGACGCGACCTGCGGGCCTGGTGCCACTCACCCCAGTCAGCAGCCGTGGGCACCTTGGTCGTGCTCAGGAACGCCCTGCGGCTCGCCTGTGTCGGCCCGCTCACCGAGCAGCCAACTCTCCGGCGAAAGCGAGGAAGCACTTGTGCTGGTGGACGTAGCGGATGATGCGCAGATACTCGCAGTTGTCCAGTGGCATCGCGGACCGTCCCATGGCGAGGAGACCGCGGGCAGGACCGACCACTGCGCAGTGGCAGGCTGCCGCCAAACCATGCCGCTGCTCACTGGAGCGCCATACGGTGTCGTTGTCGTCGCAGTAGGAGCTCTCCGTCAAACGCCAGCCCGGCGTGCGGCTGGCACACTGGCGCAGCTGCTCCAGCGCATCGCGCCGCTTCCCACCGGGGGCTGAGACCACGTAGGGAATGAGGGTGGCGACGGGTTCTTGGGTGAGGTCTTTGAGCAGGTCGCCCATGTAGTGGACGCGCAGGGCGTCGAGGTCGGCGGAGACACGCGCTAGGTCCTGACTCGGACGCAACGGGTACTCATCGGCCAGAAGAGCGCTGAGGCTGTCAGCCCTGGTTTCACTGCACGGCGCGGTCGGTGAGTGGTCCGCGGGGATGCGCGGGGCGCGGTCGTGGTCCATGGGGAGTGTCCTTGGAAAGGGTGTCAGGCGACGCTGGTGGCCTGGGTGGTGGAGGGAGCGGTGAAACGCTGCGACCACTGGTCGCGTTCAGTGCCGAGGGTGGCTTCGCCCAGGTGGTGGAGCTGGATGTCATCGGGTCCTGCGGGCGCGGCGATGTGGCGGATGTCGCGGTCAAGGCGGGCGAAGGGGTGGTCGGTGCGGGTCGCGTAGCCGCCGAAGAGGTCGGCGGCCTGCTGTGCTGCTGCGGCGGCGGTTCGCTTGGCCGTGAGTTTGGCGTTGAGCAGCGCGGCGTCGCACGGCACCGACCGGTCGAGCAGGGCCGAGGCGTGGTAGACGGCGAGTTCGGAGGTGATGAGCCCATGGCGGATCTCGGCGACGCGGTTGCGGACGACGCGGTTGTCGGAGAGGTGACCGCCGCGGCGTGGGCGGGTGGTGACGAACGCGGTGGTCTCATCGAGCAGTCGTTGGTGCAGACCGAGCGCGACCGCGGCCAGGTTGGGGCGCCCGCACACCATCGAGGCGCCGTACGCGGCGGTCATGCCCTGGCCTTCCTCACCGAGCAGGTTGGCGGCCGGCACGGTGACGTTGTCCAGGAGGAGAGTGCCGGCGCTGAACCCGCGCAGACCGATATGGGAGGGCAGCTGCAGGGTGATCCCGTCGCGGTCGGCTTCGACGAGGAACGCCGAGAGAACGCGTTGACCCCGGCTGCCCGGTGCACCGGTGCGGGCAACGACCAGGTGCAGCCCAGCAATATGACTGTTGCCGACGAAGCACTTGTGGCCGTCCAACACCCAAGAGCCGTCCCTCTTGGGGTAGGCGGTGCTGGTCATGCCGAGGATGTCGCTGCCGGCATCGGGTTCCGTGACGGCGATCGTCGCCCAGAGTCCGGCGGCGATCTGCGGCAGCCACTGCGCCCGCTGCTCGGGGCTGCCCAGCACCTGCAGGGCGAGGGCGGGGATGAGGGAAGCCTGCAGGATCGCGCCGGCCGCGCCGCTCCAGTAGGAGAGTTCCTGGATCAGGAGCATCTTGGCGACGTGCCCGGCGCCCATCCCGCGGTACGGCTCTTCGGGAATGAGCACACCGGTCCAGCCCTGTCCTGCCAGAAGGGCGGGGATGATGAGGTCGACGTGCGTGCCGGCCTCCTCCATCCGCGCGGTGAGCGGCGCGATCTCCTCCCGGGCAAAGTCGCGGACCCGTGCCCGCAGACTCTTCTGCTCCTGGCTCAGATACGGCTCGACTTCGGACATCATCGGTTTCCCCTCCCTGTCAGCGGTCGCGGTGGCAGATCACAGCAGTGCTCTGCGCACCGCGTCAGACGTGAGCAGTTCGACGGCTTCCTCTGCGTAGTGCTTGCTCAGGTCGACGGCCTCGCTGTCCCACGCCGTCACCTGCCTGCCGATGACACAGGCCGTGCCGAGGATGATCCCCGTGGCCGGGTGGATCATCGGTGCACCCAGATACGTTCTGACGCGGAGCTTGTAAATGGCGGGGTTGCCGGCGCTGCGCGGATAGTCGAGGACGTTGTCCAGGGGGAAGGCTTTGCGGCGGTCAACCGTGAACACGCACCAGCCTTCATTGCGGGACATGGTGCGCTCGGTGCTGGCGGCGGTGGTCTGACCGCTGCTGTGACCGCCTGCAGTGCGCGGCGTGGACAGTCCGGCGAAGTACTGGTCATGCGTGATGATGTTGACGATGCCGATCAGGGGCTGCCCCCCTGAGTGGGCGCTGGCGGAATCAGCGAAGCGTGCGGCCAGCGCGTCCAGTTCTGCAATCGGGCGCCGGGCGTCCACTCCCAGGTCCTTCAACAGGGCAAGGCGCGCCTCAAGGTCGGTATCGACGGGCGGCCTGTGACGGCCGGTCGCGTTGTTGTAGGTGGGCATCAAGGCTTCCTCAAAGGTGGCAGCCGCAAGGGGCTGGTCGGGCGGTGGTGCCGGCGTCATGTGCTGGCTCGTTGGTGTGCGTGCGTGACGAGTTCGATCAGTACGTCGCGTGCCGAGCTTCTGTCCCGGGCGTCGCAGGTCAGCACGGGAACCCCCGGGGCGAGCCTCAATGCCTGCTGCACGTCGGGTACGGGATAGGGCTCGGCGCCCTCGAAGTGGTTGACGGCGACCAGGAAGGGGATGTCCTCCACCTCGAAGTACTCCACGGCAGGGAAGCAGTCCTTCAGCCGCCGGGTGTCGGCCAGGACGATCGCTCCGAGCGCGCCGCGGGTCAGGTCGTCCCACATGAACCAGAAGCGGTCCTGTCCAGGCGTTCCGAACAGCATCACCTGCACGTCGTAGGCGAGTTCTGCTCTCGTCACGGGCAGCGTGATGCGTCCGACGTCCATGGCGACGGTGGTGGTGGTTTTCGGTTCGGTCCCGGTCAGGTGGTCAACGTCCTGACTGGCCACGGTCATGACTTCCTCGGTCCGCAGCACCTCGATCTCGCTGAGCGCGCCGACCAAGGTCGTCTTCCCGACGCCGAAACCACCGGCGATGACGACCTTGACTGCCACCGCCATGGGCACTTCGGTGTCAGGACAGGTTGCGTAGACCATTGAGGACGTCCTCCAGGATGCGTGGATCTTTGCCTGCCTCGGAGGGATCGCGCAGGCCGGCTGGCATGGGAGTGGCGAGGTAGCCGTCGTCGATCAGGTCACAGACCATGATCTTGACGACTTGGAGTGGCTGGCCGATCGTTCCGGCGATCTGCGCGAGGGAGCAGGCGCTTACCCGGCAGGTTTCGAGGATCGGCAGGTAGTGAGGCTGCGGGGCCGCTTGAGGTGCTCTGACGGTGGCGATGACCAGGGCGGTGCGGTCAAGGTCGCGGGACGGCGCGGAGCGGCCCCGCACCAGGAGGTAGGGACGGAGCGGTCCCATACCGTCTCCAGCCCCTGGTGCGGCCGTAGGCCCGCTCATGTCAGATGCGCTGCCGCGCGGGCACGGACAGGCTCCCAGGCACCTGCTTGGCCAGCAGCGCCATCTCGTAGTGGATCTGGCCGATATCGGCTCCGGGCTCGCTGACCACCGTCAAGAGCGCTCCGGAACCGGCCTCCATGACGAGCAGGCTGGTGTCTCCCATCTGGATGAGGGCCTGATCCACCACGCCGTCGCTCCCGAGCCTTTTGCTGGCGCCTTTGGCCAGGGAGTGCACGCCGCTGGCCAGGGCGCTGAGGACATCGGCGAGTCCGGAGGCGTGGTCGCCGAGGTTCACCTGGCTGATCAGCAACCCGTCATTGGAGGTGACCAGCGTGGAGCGCACACCACGGGTCTTGTTCACGAAATTCTGCAGGAGCCAGTCGATAGGGGGAGCGGTGGGGGTCGTCATGCTCGTCCTCCGTGCTGGTGGGGGTTGGCCGGGTCGGCTTCGGGGTCTGTGGCAACGGGCTCGGGCGCGGCCCGGTCGACTCCCTGGGCGAAGGCACGCACTACACCTGGATCGGGCGCGCTCTCCCGGGAGGGGGCCGGGCGCTGCTCCTGGTCCAGCAGTTCGGGATGGCGGTAGGACTTTGAGGGGTCGCGTGCCGGCAGGGGTGTCCGGGCTGCTGCCTGCCCCGTCGCGGCGGGGTGGCCGTGCTCCGGCGGCCGGGGAGCGCGCCGTTGCGGCAGCGCTGCTTTAGGGCTCGCTTGGGCTGAACCGGCGGTGGGACCCGCCGTGTGGACGACCGGGAGCGCGAGGGTGGTTTCCGCGGGCATCTGCCCTGCGGAGCTGTCACCCGCACCGGGGGCCACGGACGTCGCAGACGGTGCCTTCGCAGGCGCGGAGGCAGACGTCCGGTGGGCTCGCGTTGATGCGTCGCCCTCGTGCAGCTGAGGGGCCGGGATCACCACGACGGCGGTGATCGCCCCGTACACGTTGGTTTCCAGGTGCACGTGCAGGCCATAGCGCTGGGCGAGTTCGGACACGGCCCAGATCCCCAGGCGTCCGTCGCGGACGTACTCGTTGGTGTGGCGCGCGGTGCCTGCCAGCAGCTGGTTGAGGTGCTCCAGGGTGGCGGCCGGCATCGAGGTTCCTCGGTCCTCGATTTCTACGCAGGCCCCGGCGGGGGCCTGCGTCAGGCGCACCCTCACCGGATGGTCGGGCGGGGAGAAGTTGAGGCCGTTGTCGATGAGTTCGGCCAGCAGGTGCGCCAGTGCGCCCGTGACGCGGCCCCGGACGGTGGTGTCGATCGGCGCGATCACCTCGACACGCCGGTAGTCCTCGACCTCCTGGATCGCATGTTGCAGGACAAGCGACAGCGCGGCCGGCTCCCGGGGCTCCTGGGGTGCGCCGCCCCCCAGGATGATCAGGCTTTCGGCGAAACGCCGCATGCGGGTGGTCTTGTGGTCCAGGAAGAAGAGCCCGCGCAACACCTCGGGGTCCTCGGTGTTGCGCTCCAGGTCATCAAATCCGCTGAGGGCCTGGTTCGACAGCCCCAGCATGCGACGCCCGAGCACCAGCAGTGCAGCCCGGTCCCTGTCCGCCGAGCTGTTGGCCACCAAGACCTGGACATCGCGCACGAACGCGTCCCAGGCGCAGGCCAGTTCCGCCAGCGGGTGAGGGCCGGGGCTCGCGTCCGGCAGGGCACGGATCTGCGGCTGCTCCCCGCGGCGCACCTGATCCATACAGGCCTGGATGTCCTTGAACGCCTGCGGCAGCCCGTCGCGCAACTGGCCGGCCCACTGCGCGTCGACGTTGGCCTGGTGCTGGAGCGTGTCCGCCACGGACGCGCTCATCGACCAGGCCACCGCCGAGGCGAAAGCGCACGCGCTCGTCACCGCGGACCAGATCAGCCAGCCGTGTGAGATCTGGCGCGCAGGATCACGCGTCAGATAGATGGCGATGATCAGCATCGGCACCGTCACCAGGGCCGGTAGGACCGCAATGCGATGCAGTTGCCGGCGCAGCGTGCGCGGTGCTGGCGCACGACGGCCCGTGCGGTGGTGACGGGCACGCGCGGGCACTGTGGTGTCAGGCATGGCGCGCCTCACCCTCGACCGCCGGTGCCGAAGGGCCGGGTATCGGGATCTCGCAGCGGATCATCGGTACCAGGCCTGGCCGGGCCTGGGCCCTGGCCTGCAGATGGACCACACGCTCGCCGCTGGGCAGGGCGTGCACGGCCGCCTGCTTCCAGCCGCATTCGCCGCGGAGGTAGGCACTCAGACGCCCGTTCACGGCGCAGCTGTCCGGCTTGGGCTCGCGGACCTCGCAGCGCGCCCAGGTGCAGCCGGCGCGCGCGGCGAAGTCGGTGGCCCACAGCGTCATGAGCCGGGCGATGCTGTCATTCCGGCCCGGGACACTGTGCGCATCGCACAGCAGCACGCTCGGCTCACTGCCCCCGAGCCCCCACTGCCGCAGGACCGGCTCGCGGTGCAGGTGCAGGTAGCCGATGAGGACATCGTCCTCGTAGAGGCCGACCTCGTCGGTGTCCGCATCCAGGCAGTGCTGGCGGGCATCGCAGTAGCCGCGCTCGGCCCGCCACCGTCGGCGGTCGTCCATCAGCGCTTCCACCTCGGCACGGGCGGCCGCGGTGTGTACCGGGCGCATCACGTAGGCCGAGGGGCCGGCCCCAGGCGAGGACGGTGTGGACGCGGGCGCCTCTGCGTGGGCATCGTGATGGTGCCGCGGCGACATGCTGGTGCCGCTCACTGGGCCGCTCCACTGGTGGACTCGGCGCTCTGCGGGGGCGCAGGTACCAGGATCTGCCAGGCGTGTCCCAGGGCCACCAGATGCGCCGGGTCAGCGACACCTGCCTTGGCACACAGCTCGTCGATGTGACTGCGCAAGCCCTTCACGGGCAGATCGCACACCTCGGCGATCGTGGTGCCTTCGGCGTGCTGGGCCAGTGCGCGCAGGAGCAGCAGCTCGGCATCGGTGAAGTCGGGGGCAGACCCGGCCGGGGTGGGCGGGGGCACCTGACCGGTGGACAGCAGCACGTGCGCCAGCACCGCTCGCGAGGAGCCGGGCGCTGCCACGCGGATTCGCAGACTGAACAGAAGGGTCCGGGTCGTGATGGGGGAACGGTGCCGGTGCGCGGCGAACTCGGGCAGGGTGCCGTCGACAAGCCGGCGAGCGGCCTCTTGTTGGACCGGCGTGAGTGCGGTGGCGGTCGTAGTGGTCATCTCGGTTCCTGGTCGGGTCGAGTATCAGAGGGCTGCAAGGACAGGGGGCTGGCGCCGGAACTGGTGGCCGGAGCGAGAACACCAGCACCAGGGGCGCGTCGCGCTCACCACGTGGGTCAGGCGCGTGTGCGTGCCAGGTGTTTTCGGCGGGCAACCGGCGTGAAGGCCGGGGGAGTTGCAGGCGGCCGCACGGCCGGGTCGGGCTGAGGCGCGGTGGCGCTGTACGCGCCCGAGGCCGTCAGTCTGAGGGCCGTGTCGATCATGGCGACGTGGCTGAAGGCCTGCGGGAAGTTGCCCACCTGGCGCTGAGCCGTGGAGTTCCACTCCTCGGCGAGGAGCCCCAGGTCGTTGCGGAGGGCCAGGAGCTTCTCGAAGAGCTTGCGGGCCTCGTCGACGCGGCCGATCATCGCGAGGTCGTCGGCCATCCAGAACGAGCAGGCCAGGAAGGCCCCTTCGTTGCCTTCGAGGCCGTCCAGGTTCTCCTCGTCGCTGGAGGTGGGGTAGCGCAGGATGAAGCCGTCCGGCGTGGACAGCTCCCGCTGGATCGCCTCGATCGTGCCGATGACGCGCTTGTCGTCGGGCGGCAGGAAGCCCATCTGCGGAATCAGCAGCAGCGAGGCGTCCAGCTCTTTCGAGCCGTACGACTGCGTGAAGGTGTTCCGCTCCTTGTCGTAGCCCTTCTCGCACACGTCCCGGTGGATGTCGTCGCGCAGCTCGCGCCACTTCTCCAGGGGGCCGTCCGCGTCGCCGGACTCGATGAGCTTGATCGTGCGGTCCACGGCGACCCACGCCATCACCTTGGAGTGCACGAAGTGGCGGCGCGGGCCGCGCACCTCCCAGATGCCCTCGTCGGGCTTCCTCCACGCGGTCTCCAAGTGGCGGATAAGGCGGAGCTGGAGCTGTGCGGCGTAGTCGTTGGGGTCCATCCCGGCCTTGTGGGCCAGGTGGAGGGCCTCGGTGACCTCGCCGTACACGTCGAGCTGCAGCTGGCCCGCCGCGCCGTTGCCCGCCCGGACCGGCGTGGAGTCCTCGTACCCCGGCAGCCAGTCCAGCTCCGTCTCGCCGAGCTCGCGCTCGCCCGCGATGCCGTACATGATCTGCAGGTTCTCCGGGTCGCCCGCC
>NZ_JBFBEE010000045.1:0-48929 GCF_040683555.1 Streptomyces sp. NPDC093510 | reverse complement strand
CGGTTACATTCCGAACCCGGAAGCTAAGCCTCATAGCGCCGATGGTACTGCAGGGGGGACCCTGTGGGAGAGTAGGACGCCGCCGAACTCCTTTTGATAAAGCCTCGCCCCCAGACATTGTCTGGGGGCGAGGCTTTTTTGCGTTTCAGGGACTCTCTCTTTCTGCCTCTCAGCGCTGTTGTCGCTTACAGGGTTTTTACAGGCGGCCGGCGGCTTTGAGGGAGAGGTATGCGTCCGCCAAGGCGGGGGCGAGACGGTGCGGGGTGGCGTCTACGACGGTGACGCCACGCCGTCTGAGTTGTTCCGCTGTGCGGTGGCGTTCCAATTGGGCTTGGGCGGCTGCGGCAGCGTCGTAGACCGCCTCTGTTGTTCCACGCGAGGCCGCCATTTTCTCGATGTGCGGGTCGGCAACCGCTGCGACCAGTACTTTGTGGCGCTGGGTGAGGCGGGAAAGTACAGGCAGCAGGCCCTCTTCGATGGGGGCCGTGTCGAGGCTGGTGAGCAGCACGATCAGGGAACTGCGAGGGGCTGTGCGAAGGGCTGTCGAGGTCAGGCTTCGAGCGTCCGTCTCGACGAGTTCGGGCTCCAGAGTGGCCAGGGCGTTGACCAGGGAGGGAAGCACGTCCCTCGCTGAACGGCCCTGGACGAGGGCACGTACTCGACGGTCGTAGGCGAGGAGGCCCACGCGGTCGCCGGCGCGGGAGGCGAGGGCGGCGAGGAGCAGGGCCGCGTCCATGGAGGCGTCGAGACGCGGGGCGTCGCCCACTCGACCTGCTGAAGTGCGGCCGGTGTCGAGGACCAGGAGGATGTGGCGGTCGCGTTCCGGGCGCCAGGTGCGGACCGCGACGCTCGACTGGCGGGCGGTGGCCCGCCAGTCAATGGAGCGGGTGTCGTCCCCGGGAACGTAGTCGCGGAGGCTGTCGAACTCGGTGCCCTGGCCGCGCGTGAGCACACTGGTGCGGCCGTCGAGTTCGCGCAGGCGGGCCAGCTTGGAAGGGAGGTGCTTCCGGCTGGTGAAAGGCGGTAGGACGCGCAGTGTCCAGGGGACTTTGTGGCTGCCCTGGCGGGTGAAGAGGCCGAGGGGGCCGTACGAGCGGACGGTCACGCGGTCGGTTTGGTGGTCGCCTCGGCGGGTGGGGCGCAGGCGCGTCGTCAGGCGACGGCGCTCGCCGGCCGGGACGGTCAATCGATGACGGGAAGCGGCGACTTCCGTTCCGGGCTGCCAGCTGCTCGGGGGCCAGGCGTCACGGACCTCGGCGCGCAGGGGGCGGCCGGAGGGATTCGTGACGGTGAGTTCCACGTCGGCGGGCTGGCCCAGGCGTACGGATGTGTCGCCGGAGCGGGTCAGGCCTAGGCGGCGTACGGGGGCGGCCAGGGCGAAGTCGCAGGCACAGGCCAGGGCCAGTGGGGTGTTGACGGCGAGGATGCCGGTCCAGCTGGGTTCCCACAGGCCCACGGGAAGTGTGCCGAGGGCGGCCAGCAGGGCGGTGCGTCCGGTGAGGGCCATCAGCGGGGGACCGGGACGTGGGTGAGGATCGCGTTGATGACGGAATCGGCGGTGACACCCTCCATCTCGGCTTCCGGGCGGAGCTGGATCCGGTGGCGGAGGGTGGGCAGTGCCAGCGCTTTGACGTCGTCAGGGATGACGTAGTCGCGGCCGGTGAGCCAGGCCCAGGCGCGGGCCGTGGAGAGCAGCGCTGTGGCGCCTCGGGGGGAGACACCGAGGGTGAGGGACGGGGATTCGCGGGTGGCGCGGCAGACGTCCACCACGTACGCGGTGATCTCGGGGGAGATGGAGGTCTTGGCGACGGCGGCGCGGGCGGCTTCCAGATCGGCGGCACCCGCGACGGGGCGTACGCCGGCGGCGCGCAGGTCGCGCGGGTTGAAGCCTTCCGCGTGCCTGGTGAGGACGTCGATCTCGTCCTGGCGGGAGGGAAGAGGGACCGTCAGCTTGAGGAGGAAGCGGTCCAGCTGGGCTTCGGGAAGGGGGTACGTGCCCTCGTACTCGACCGGGTTCTGGGTGGCCGCGACGAGGAAGGGCTCGGGGAGCGGGCGCGGTGTGCCGTCGACCGTGACCTGGCGTTCCTCCATCGCTTCGAGGAGCGAGGACTGGGTCTTGGGCGGGGTGCGGTTGATTTCGTCGGCCAGGAGGAGGTTCGTGAAGACCGGGCCGGGCTGGAAGGAGAACTCGGTGGTGCGGGCGTCGTAGACGAGGGAGCCCGTGATGTCGCTCGGCATCAGGTCGGGGGTGAACTGGACGCGCTTCGTGTCGAGTTCGAGGCTCGATGCGAGGGCGCGGACGAGCAACGTTTTGGCTACCCCAGGGACTCCTTCTAGTAGGACATGACCGCGGCAGAGGAGGGCGACGACGAGACCGGTGACGGCTGGGTCCTGGCCGACCACGGCCTTGGAGATCTCGGCGCGCAGCGCTTCGAGGGAAGCGCGTGAGCTGCGGGGATCTCCGGTGGGCCCGGTGTCAGTGGTCGGGTCCGTCATGAGTGGCGTACCTCTCTTTCGAGGGCGTCGAGTTGGTCGGCGAGGGCGATGAGAGCTGCGTCGTTGCCCGGGGGCGGCCCGAAGAGAAGGGGGTGCAGGTCTTGGCCGGTGGTGTGAAGTCGGGTGGTCAGCGCGGAGATCAGGGTCTCCGGTACGTGGGCCTGTGTCGGGGACACGCCGATGAGAGGGGCGAGGCGGATGCGGCTGGCAGTGCGCAGGGCCGAGGCTGCGCGGTCGCGGGCGTTCGCCTTGCGGTAGAGGCGTGCACGGCCTTCGACGGCTTCCGAGGCGCGGATGGCCACGGGGAGGCGTTCGGCGACGAGAGGGCCGAGACGCCGGGCGCGCCACAGGGCGGCGAGTGCGGCGGCGACGGTGAGTTGCAGGGTGCCCCAGAGCCAGCCGGAGGGGATCAGGTCGAAGAAGCTGCGGCGTTCGGATTCGGAGGCTGCCCGGTCGTCGGAGAGGGCGGGGAGATACCAGACCAAGTGGGGGCGGGAGCCGAGGAGTTGCAGGGCGAGTGAGGCGTTGCCCTGCTCGTCGAGACGGTCGTTGTACAGGATGTCGGGGGCGCCGAGGACGACGGTGTCGCCCTTTCCACGGGGGGCGGGGAGATGCAGAAGGCTGGGCAGGCCGTCGCTGAGGTAGCAGGCCTCGGCGTCGGGAGCGAGGGTGTCGTAGCGGATGCCGCCCATGTCGGCGGTGCCTGCGCGGCGGGCCGCCGGGAGGGAGCAGTCGGGGGAGAGCGCGGAGTCGGCGCTGGTCGTGGTCTCCGCGGTGACTCCGGGGGCGAGGTCGGCGACCGAAGGGGTGCCCGGGGCGACGAGGACGGTGCGGCCGTCGGAGTCTTCGGTGGCCGCGTGGAGGCGGGAGCGCTGGCCTTCGGTGAGGATGTCGGGGTTGGCCACGAGGAGGGTCGTGTCGGGGCCGACCGCGGACCGGGCGGCTTCGGTGCTGGTGACCACGCGGGTGGAGACGCCACGGTCGGCGAGGAGTTCGGCGACGGCCCGGCTGCCGTGGGAGTCGGCGGAGCGCGGGTCGAGACGGCCGTGCTGGGCGCCGGAGCGGACCGCTGCGATGACGACGGCTGCCACCAGGAGGACGACCAGGGCGAGGACGATGCCTCGGGAGCGGGTCCAGATCTGACGGGGTGTCGGGGAGACCGAGGTCGAGGCCGCGGGAGGCGGGGCGTCGGTCCGCCGCTGCTCTGCGGCGGTGGGCGCGGAGGGCTGGGGCGGCTCGGTGGAGGGGGTGGGGCGGCCGGTCACTCGGCGGCTCCCTGGGAGCTGCTGCTCGGTGTGGTGTGGGCGGCGCTGGTCAGGACCGGTTTGGTGTTGTCCAGGTCGTGGTCGAGCTCGGCCAGGCGGAGGTACGCGGCTTCGCCGGCGGTGCGGCCGCCGTACGTCACGTCGTCGAACTCGCGGGCCGCGGAGCGGAGTCGGCCGGTGTGGGAGGGGAGGGTGCGGCCTGCCTCCGCGGCGGCTTCGTCGGCGGTGCGGCCGGGGCGGGGGTCGAGGAGCGCGCGTTCCTCGAGGGCGCGGACGACGGCGCGCATGCGTTCCTGCACGGCCTGGTTCCAGTGGGCCTGGGCGGCGTGCGCTTCGGAGGCGGCGCGGTGTTCGGCGGCACTGCGCGGGCGGTCGTCGAAGAGGGCGGGGGCAGAGCCGGCGGTGCGGTGCGGGGTGCCGAGGCGCCACCACAGGGCGACGGCCAGGAGGACGACTGCCAGCACGATGACCAGGAGCCCGAACCCGCCGCCGGGGGTGGCTCCAGAGGCGGCGGAGAACAGGTCGTCGACCCAGCCCCAGAAGCGGTTCAGGGCGCGCTGGAAGAGGCTGGGATCGTCCTCGTGGTACATCGGCTTGGACAGTTCGCGTTCGGCCGCCTCCCGCGCGGGGTCGCGCGGGATGGTCACTGGCGGGTCGTCGCCGGTGCGCGGCAGGAGCGGTGCCGCTCCGAGCCCTCTGAGTACTGCCCCCGCCGCGGTCACCGCATCAGCTCCCCGATGTGCCGGACGGGGTGGGGCCGTGGCCGGGGAGGCCGGCCGCGCGGGCGAGTTCGAGGTCGAGGGCCTCGCGGCGGATCCGCTGGTCGATGTAGAGGAGCACGGTGACTCCGGCCGTGATCGGGAACGTCAGCATGGACCCGATGACCGAGCCGACGCCGCTGACGATCAGGAACGTCCAGCCCAGCTCGCCGGTGCTGTCGAGGAAGCCGGTGACGCCTTCGCCGCTGACCGCTCCGGCGATGAACGTGAACGGGATGACGATGATCGACGCCACGACGTTGGCGATGATCGCGGCGAGCAGCTGGATCCCGAAGACCCGCCACCAGGAGCCGCGGACCAGCTTGGTGGAGCGGATCAGGGACTTCTTGATGCCCTGCTTCTCCAGCATGAGTGCGGGGGAGGCGAGGGAGAGACGGACCACGATCCACAGGGCGACGATGCCCGCACCGAGGCCGCCGAGGACGGCGAGGCCGGCGCCGGCGTCGGATGCTCCGGCCAGCGCGATCAGCAGGCCGGGCAGGACGCCGACCCCGACGATCGCGACGCCGATAAGCGGAATGAGCAGGGTCAGTCCGAACAGCTTGGCCAGCTGGGGGCGGGAGTCCTGCCACGCCTCCGTGGCGGTCACCGATTTACCGAGGACCGCACGGCTGGTGACCATCGTGAGCAGGGCCGTCGCGACGATCGTGCCGAGCAGGGTGATTCCGAGGACCACTCCGGAGCTCAGCAGCGTGTCGCCCATGGCGCGGGTCAGTTCGCCGACGGTCGCGCTCGGGTCGTCGAGGACGTCGGAGTCCACGGACTCGTTCAGGACGAGACCTTGCAGGAGGACGACGATGATCTCCGTGAGCACGGCCACGGTCAGGGAGATGCCGAGGACCGTGCGCCAGTGGGCGCGCATGGTCGACACCGCGCCGTCGAGGATCTCGCCGACGCCGAGCGGGCGGAGCGGGATGACGCCGGGCTTGGCGGCGGGCGGGGGGCCCTGCCAGGCGCCCCAGCCGCGGTAGCCGCCGGGGCCTCCCGGAGCGCCCGGGCCACCGGGCCCACCAGGGCCGCCGGGGTGCTGGCCGCCCCAGCCCCAGCCGCCGCCCTGACCGGGCGGAGGAGGCGGGGGAGGCGGCGTCTGGCCCGGGCCCGTGTTGCTGGGCGGGGACCACTGGGCGGGCGGCGGCTGCTCCTTGGACCACTTGGACTGGCCGCTCTGCCGGCCGTCGTCGGCGGGCTCGGCGGCATCCGGCTTGCCGGAGTCCTGTCCGTCGGAGGGGGCAGATCCGGGCGAGGCCCAGCCCGGAGTGTCGTTCATCGTCGCTCCTTCAAGGTGCCCGTCCGCGGGTGCGGCGGCAGGTTGCCAGCCATCGTGCCACGGTGCGGGCGCCGGGTGACCGGGCGGCGTAGAGGCTGTACACCTTCAATTGTCCGCCGGGTACGGGGCAGACTGGGCGGATGGCTGATCAGTACGCGCAATCCAGCGAGGACATACGGCCGACCGAGATCTCGAGGATCCCCGCGATCCGCTGGGACGACCCACCCGAAGGCCCCGTGCTGGTCGTGCTCGACCAGACCAGGCTGCCGGGCGAGGAGAGTGAGCTGGTGTGCACCGACGCACCGGCTCTGGTGGAGGCGATCCGGACGCTCGCGGTGCGAGGGGCACCCCTGCTGGGCATCGCGGGGGCGTACGGCGTCGCGCTCGCCGCGGCCCGGGGGTTCGACGTGGACGAGGCGGCGGGCTCGCTGGCGGGGGCGCGACCCACCGCGGTGAACCTCGCGTACGGAGTGCGCCGGGCCCAGGCGGCGTTCCGTACCGCGATCGCGGGTGGGGCGGATGCCCAGGAGGCCGCGGCGGCGGCGCTCGATGCGGCCCGGGCGTTGCATGCCGAGGATGCCGAGGCCAGCACGAGGATGGCGGCGCACGGCCTGGCGCTGCTCGACGAGCTGCTGCCAGGGGGTGGGCACCGCATCCTCACGCACTGCAATACGGGGGCTCTGGTCTCCGGAGGGGAGGGTACGGCGTTCGCGGTGGCGCTCAAGGCGCACCGCGAGGGGAGTCTGCGCAGGCTGTGGGTGGACGAGACGCGGCCGCTGCTGCAGGGGGCCAGGCTCACCGCGTATGAGGCGGCGCGGAACGGAATGGCGTACACCTTGCTCACGGACAGTGCGGCGGGTTCGCTGTTCGCGGCGGGTGAGGTGGATGCCGTGGTGATCGGTGCCGACCGCATCGCGGCCGACGGTTCGGTGGCGAACAAGGTGGGGAGCTATCCGCTCGCCGTCCTGGCCAAGTACCACCATGTGCCGTTCGTCGTGGTGGCGCCGGTGACGACGGTGGACCCGGACACCCCGGACGGGGCGGCCATCGAGGTGGAGCAGCGGGGCGGACATGAAGTGACGGAGGTCACGGCGCCGCATGTGCCGGTGGCCGGGATGGAAGCGGGAGGCGGGATTCCGGTGGCACCCCTGGGGACCCAGGCGTACAACCCCGCGTTCGACGTGACGCCGCCGGAGCTGGTGACGGCGATCGTCACGGAAGAGGGCGTTCTGTCACCTGTGACAGCAGAGGGCCTTGCCGAGCTGTGTGCCAGGTCACGCCAGGTAACGATTAGCTAATGGGATGATGTCAGGCATGAAGGGACGAGTCCTTGTCGTCGACGACGACACCGCACTGGCCGAGATGCTCGGGATTGTGCTGCGTGGTGAAGGTTTTGAGCCGTCGTTCGTAGCTGATGGCGACAAGGCGCTGGCCGCTTTCAGGGAGGCAAAGCCGGATCTTGTACTGCTGGATTTGATGTTGCCGGGGCGCGATGGCATCGAGGTGTGCCGCCTGATCAGGGCGGAGTCCGGGGTGCCGATCGTCATGCTCACGGCCAAGAGCGACACGGTGGATGTGGTGGTCGGCCTGGAGTCCGGGGCCGACGACTACATCGTCAAGCCGTTCAAGCCGAAGGAGCTCGTGGCCCGGATCCGGGCGCGGCTGCGGAGGTCTGAGGAGCCTGCGCCGGAGCAGCTGGCCATCGGTGACCTGGTCATCGATGTGGCCGGGCACTCCGTGAAGCGGGACGGGCAGTCGATCGCGCTGACGCCGCTGGAGTTCGACCTGCTGGTCGCGCTGGCGCGCAAGCCGTGGCAGGTGTTCACGCGTGAGGTGCTCCTCGAGCAGGTCTGGGGCTACCGGCACGCGGCGGACACCCGTCTGGTGAACGTGCACGTCCAGCGGCTGCGGTCGAAGGTCGAGCGGGACCCGGAGCGGCCGGAGATCGTGGTGACCGTCCGTGGCGTCGGTTACAAGGCCGGACCGAGCTGACGTGTCCCGGGACAGTTCCACCTCGGCGCCCGGAGGTCCGGGGGCTCGCTCGGGGCGGACTGGACCGGCGCGTCGCGCGTCCCGGTTCGGGCGGCTCGTCGACGGCGGGCTGCTGTTGCAGGGCGGAGTGCAGGGCAGTCCTGTGCTCCGGCTCTTCGTGCGCTGGGTGCGCCGCCCGCTGCTGCCCGCAGTGCGGCTGTGGCGGCGCAACATCCAGCTCAAGGTGGTCGTCACGACCCTGCTGATGTCGCTCGGCGTGGTTCTCATGCTCGGTTTCGCCGTCATGAGTTCCGTGAACAACGGCCTGCTCAAGGCCAAGGTGAAGGCGTCGCAGAGCCAGGCCGACGGTGGCTTCCGGGCCGCGCAGGACAGCGTCAGCGCCGCGCGACAGAGCGCCGGCCAGGGGCAGGGCCAGGACGGCAGCACGGCGGACGGACGTAATGCCGCCGTGTGGATGTCCGACCTCGTCGAGCAGCTGTCCAGCGGTGGGCAGAACGCGTTCGCCGTGGTGACGTTGAGCCCCACCTCCGCGGGTGACTCCGGGAGCGTGCGCGGGTCCAGGGCCTCGGGCCGCGTGGAGCCGATACTGAGCGTGCCCGAAGAGCTGCGCCGCCAGGTCGACGACGGCACCGGCGTCTACCAGGCCAATACGCGGGTCGTGTACGACGACGGCCGTGAGCCGCAGTCCGCGTTGGTGATCGGCAAGCGGCTGAACGACCTCAACGGCGATCCGTACCAGCTGTACTACCTCTTCCCGCTGACGCAGGAGGAGGAGTCGCTGAACCTCGTCAGGACGACGCTGGCGACCGCGGGGCTCTTCGTGGTGGTGCTTCTCGGCGCCATCGCATGGCTGGTGGTGCGGCAGGTCGTCACGCCGGTCCGGATGGCCGCGGGCATCGCCGAGCGGTTGTCCGCCGGGCGCCTCCAGGAACGTATGAAGGTCACCGGTGAGGACGACATCGCGCGGCTCGGTGAGGCCTTCAACAAGATGGCGCAGAACCTGCAGCTGAAGATCCAGCAGCTGGAGGAGCTGTCGCGGATGCAGCGGCGGTTCGTGTCCGACGTCTCGCACGAGTTGCGTACGCCGTTGACGACGGTGCGGATGGCTGCCGACGTCATTCATGAGGCGCGGGTGGACTTCGATCCGGTGACCGCCCGGTCGGCCGAGTTGCTCGCGGACCAGCTGGACCGTTTCGAGTCGCTGCTCGCGGATCTGCTGGAGATCAGCAGGTTCGACGCGGGGGCGGCCGCCCTCGAGGCAGAGCCGATAGACCTCCGTGAAGTGGTGCGCAGGGTCGTCGGCGGTGCGGAGCCGCTCGCCGAGCGCAAGGGCACGCGCATAGTGGTCGTGGGGGACCAGCAGCCGGTGGTCGCCGAGGCCGATGCGCGGCGGGTGGAGCGGGTCCTGCGCAATCTCGTGGTCAACGCCGTGGAGCACGGCGAGGGCAAGGACGTCACGGTGCGGCTCGCCGCCGCGGGCGGCGCGGTCGCCGTCGCGGTGCGGGACTACGGAGTGGGTCTCAAGCCCGGTGAGGCGACCCGGGTGTTCAGCCGCTTCTGGCGGGCGGACCCGGCACGCGCGCGGACGACCGGTGGTACGGGGCTCGGGCTGTCCATCGCACTGGAGGACGCGCGGCTGCACGGAGGCTGGCTGCAGGCGTGGGGCGAGCCGGGCGGTGGCTCGCAGTTCAGGCTCACGTTGCCGAGGACGGCGGACGAGCCGTTGCGGGGTTCGCCGATACCGCTGGAGCCCGACGATTCACGGCGCCACCGTGGCCTGAACGACGCGGGGCTGCCCCCCGGCGGCGCGAACAAGCTGGCGACGGTCCCCGCGCAGGCGTCCGCTGCGGCGTCCGAGAGGGTGCCGCCGCCCGTGCCGGCGAAGGGGCCCATACCGCCGCGCCTGCTGCACGCCGGACCCGTGGACCCGACGGCGCTGCCCGGCAACGGGTCCCGGGTCGTGTCGCGCCGACCGCTGGACGACGAACCGCCGAGCGAGGCATCCGGGGCCGGGGCGGATGCGGATGCGGACAGGGAAGAGGAGAACACTCGTGGGCGCTGATCCCGACGGGCACGGCCGCCGTGCGGGCCGCAGACGTCCGCTGCGCACCGGACTGCTGCTGGGCAGCTGCGGCGCGCTCCTCGCGGGGTGCGCCTCGATGCCGGACAGCGGGAACCTGAAGTCCGTCGACGCCTCGCAGCGCCCGGACTCGCAGTCCCAGGTCCGTGTCTACGCGATGCCGCCGCGCGAGGGCGCACGGCCCGTGGAGATCGTGCAGGGCTTCCTGGAGGCGCTGACCAGTGACGATCCGCAGTTCGCGATGGCGCGCAAGTACCTGACCAAGAAGGCGTCGCGGCAGTGGAATCCGGAGGAGTCCACGACGGTGCTCGCCGACGGCCCGAACACGGACGCGGGCAACGCGGGCAACGAGGCTGAGGGCAGCCGGCGATACTCCCTGACGGGACATCAGGTCGCGCGGGTGGACGACCAGCACGCGTACCGTCCCGAGGACGGGGCGTACACGCAGTCCGTGCACCTCAGCCAGGAGGGCGGTCCCGGCGGGAACGAGTGGCGCATCGACCAGCCGCCGCCGGGTGTGGTGCTCGGGGAGTCGGACTTCCAGCGGATCTACCGGACCGTCAACAAGTACTACTTCGCCGGTCCCGCCGGGGCCGGGGTGAGCGGCCGGACGGGGCTCGTCGCGGACCCGGTGTACATCCGGCAGCGCATCGACCCGCTGACGCAGACGGTGAAGACGCTGCTGAAGGGTCCGACCAACTGGCTCCGCCCGGTGGTGCTCTCGAGTTTCCCGTCCGGTGCGGAGCTCAAGGATCCCGACAAGTCACTGACGCTGGACGACCAGAACAGACTGACCGTACAGCTGAACAGCCGGTCCGACGGGGTCGGGCAGACGAAGTGCAAGGAGATGGCGGCACAACTGCTCTTCACCTTGCAGGACCTGACGCCCTCGGGGGTCGAACAGGTGACGTTGCAGCGTTCCAACGGCTCGATGCTCTGTGTGCTGAGCCAGGAGCGCGCCGAGACCGTCGCGGCACACCGCAGTGCGGACCGCCCCGACAACCAGTACTTCGTCGACGAGAAGCGCCGGCTGGTGCGGATGCCGGCCAACTCCGGGAGCACGGCGGACCCGGAACCGGTGACGGGCGCTCTCGGCACCGGTGACCAGCCGCTGCGCTCGGCGGCGGTCTCGCGCGACGAGCAGCGCGCGGCCGGGGTCTCCCTCGACGGCAAGTCGCTGTACACGGCGTCGCTGCTCTCGGACGACGGGCTCGGAAAGGCGCAGCTGCGCAGCAAGGCGAAGTCGGAGGGGGACCGTCTCTCCACGCCGAGTTGGGACGGCAGGGGCAATCTGTGGGTGGCCGACCGTGATCCGAAGCGGCCGCGGCTGCTCTGGCTCGACCAGGGCGCGGGTGAGCCGGTCGAGGTCGAGGTGCCCGCTCTGGACGGGCAGATACAGGATGTGCGGGTGTCGGCCGACGGCGTGCGCATAGCCTTCCTCGTGGAGAAGGACGGCAAGACGTCCCTGTGGATCGGCCGGGCCGAGCGGGACGAGGGCAAGGGAGAGCGGCCTGAGATCTCGGTCCTCGACCCCACTCCCGCGGCTCCGCGGATGGAAGAGGTCACGGCCATGTCGTGGGCGGGCGGAAGCCGCCTCGTGGTGGTCGGCCGGGAGACCGGCGGAGTGCAGCAGATCCGGTACGTACAGTGCGACGGCTCGGTGCTTCCGGGCACCGCGCTGCCCGGCCTGACCGGCGTAAAGGAGGTCGCGGCGTCCGAGGACGAGCGACAGCCCTTGGTGGCGCACTCGGACGACGGGATCGTGCGGCTGCCCACGGGATCGCAGTGGCAGACGGTCGTGAAGGACGGGCTGGCTCCGGTCTACCCGGGGTGACAGCGGCGAGCGCAGTGGCCGCGGGCTAGTTGTCCACAGGGGGTTGTCCACAGGGGTGGCCGCCCCGTCCGGGCCTTGGCACAGTGGGGCCATGCGGGGGTGGTGGCAGGACCTCACCGACCTGGTGTTGCCGGCCGAGTGCGGAGGCTGCGGGGAACCACGGACGGCGCTCTGCGACGGGTGCCGTGCCGCTCTGTGCGGGGCCGTGCCGCGCCGGGTGCGGCCGGAGCCGGCGCCGCCCGGCCTGCCCGTCGTGCACGCCGCGGCGCCGTACGAGGACGCCGTGCGGGCCGTGCTGCTCGCGCACAAGGAGCGTGGCGCCCTGGGGCTCGCCTCGCCTCTGGGGTCCGCGTTGGCCGAGGCCGTGTGTGCCGGTCTGCGGGGCGAATCCTGGGCTGTCGGCGATAGGGGCACGCAAACGTGGGTAGGCGGCACACAGGAGGGCCCACAGGGGCGTGTGATGCCTTTGTCGCTCGTGCCTGTGCCCTCGGCGCGGGCCGCCGTGCGGGCCCGCGGGCATGACCCGGTGCGGCGGATCGCCCTTGCCGCGGCGGGTGAGCTGCGTCGGGCGGGAGTTCCGGCGCGGGTGCTCGCGGTGCTGCGGCAGCGGCGTGCGGTGGCCGACCAGTCGGGGCTCGACTCCCGGCGGCGGCAGGCCAATCTGGCGGGCGCCCTGGAGGTGACCGCCGGGGGCGCTCGGCTGCTGGGAAGCGGTGGCCGGGTCGTGGTCGTGGACGACCTCATGACCACGGGTGCCTCCTTGGCGGAGGCCGCCCGGGCATTACGTGCCGTACACACGGAAGGGAACGTGGGAGCGGAGGCCGTACGAGATCCGGGAACGGGGGTTGTACGAAGGCGGGTATTGGGCTGCGAAAACACGATCGGTGCCGCCGTTGTCGCCGCGCCGCCGGATTCTTTCGAAATAAACCGGAACTGACTGAGAACTTGCATCGTTGCAGGTGATGAGAGGGTCGTTACACCTGAATGGAGGTACGCCGCAGTAGAGGGTGACGACATCCGTCCGGGCGAGATATGTTCGGTTGTGAGGAATGGCGGACGCTGTCCCTCGTATATCGGAATACCGGTCTGTGCCGGCCTGTGCTGGTCTGGGTTACGCAATCACCCGGGCCGGTGGGGTGGAGATCTTGCCCATGGGGGAGGAGGAGGTGGAAGTCACCGAGTCCGAGGCTCCGGGAGTCACCGGGGTCTGGTGCAAAAGGGAGATGCTCCGCCGCCGAAGCGGGGCGATCCGGGAACGGAGTTCTGCGTGGACATCGTCGTCAAGGGCCGCAAGACCGAGGTGCCCGAGCGGTTCCGCAAGCACGTGGCCGAGAAGCTGAAGCTGGACAAGATCCAGAAGCTCGACGGCAAGGTGATCAGCCTCGACGTCGAGGTGTCCAAGGAAACCAACCCGCGTCAGGCCGACCGTTCCGACCGCGTCGAGATCACCGTCCGCGGGCGCGGGCCCGTGATCCGCGCCGAGGCATCGGCAGCCGACCCCTACGCCGCGCTCGACCTGGCCACCGCCAAGCTCGACGCGCGCCTGCGCAAGCAGCACGAGAAGCGCCACAACCGCCGGGGCAACGGCAGGCTCTCCGCCGCCGAGGTCGCCGAACGGGTCCCGGACGCGGCGCACTTCAACGGGGACGGCTCCATCGCACGCGACGAAGAGCCGGACGGCGTGCCGGTCAAGAAGATCGGCTCCCTGGAGGTCCAGGGCGAAGGACCCCTCGTGGTCCGCGAGAAGACGCACGTCGCGGCACCCATGTCACTCGACCAGGCGCTCTACGAGATGGAACTGGTCGGACACGACTTCTACTTGTTCGTCGACTCCGAATCCAAGGAACCCAGCGTCGTCTACCGGCGACACGCCTACGACTACGGCGTCATCCGACTCAACACCGACCCCATGGTCGCCAAGGCCGAGACGGGTGGCGGGGGCGGCGCCCTCGGCGGCTGACCACCGCCCCGTGACGGCCGAGGTGGTGCCCCTGGAGCGCCTGTGCGCCCCCAGGGGCACCACCGTGCGCCCACTGCGCGCACCGCACCGGCGCCAGGCATGAAATCATGGGCGGGCCGGTCAACCGGTCTGCTGCCGCCTGGGGTTGGCGCAGCAGAGGCACAAACAGGCCGCGGCCTTCATGGGGGAGGAACGATGGCGGACAGCTTCGGACCGATGCGTCACGAGAGTGCCGGCGACGGCACCGGCATCGGCACGGACGCGGGCGCCCCACGCAAGGAGCCCATCAGGGTCCTTGTGGTGGATGACCACGCCCTCTTCCGCCGGGGTCTGGAGATCGTCCTCGCCGCCGAGGAGGACATCCAGGTCGTCGGAGAGGCGGGCGACGGCGCCGAGGCGGTGGACAAGGCCGCCGATCTGCTGCCGGACATCGTGCTCATGGACGTACGCATGCCGAAGCGCGGTGGCATCGAGGCGTGCACCTCCATCAAGGAGGTCGCGCCCAGCGCCAAGATCATCATGCTGACGATCAGTGACGAGGAGGCCGACCTCTACGACGCGATCAAGGCGGGCGCCACCGGCTATCTCCTCAAGGAGATCTCCACGGACGAGGTGGCGACTGCGATCCGCGCGGTGGCCGACGGGCAGTCACAGATCAGTCCGTCGATGGCGTCCAAGCTGCTCACCGAGTTCAAGTCGATGATCCAGCGCACCGACGAGCGGCGGCTCGTTCCCGCGCCCCGGCTCACCGAGCGGGAGCTCGAAGTGCTCAAGCTGGTCGCCACCGGCATGAACAATCGCGACATCGCCAAAGAGCTGTTCATCTCCGAGAACACCGTGAAGAACCACGTGCGCAACATCCTGGAGAAGCTGCAGCTGCACTCCAGGATGGAGGCCGTCGTCTACGCGATGCGGGAGAAGATCCTCGAGATCAGGTGAGGGCCCGCACCAGCTCGGCCGTGAGCTCGGGGCGGTTCACCCGCTCCACGCGTACGGAATCGCAGCCGACCCAGGACGCCGCCTCCAGCAGCGCCTGAGCCATCGGGGCGACCGCCTTCGGGGTGTCGAGCGCGACCTGCTTGGCCACGAGAGTGGTGCCCTCGCGCGCGGGGTCGACCCTGCCGAGGAGCTTGCCGCCCGCGAGCAGCGGCATCGCGAAATAGCCGTGGATCCGCTTCGGCTTGGGCACGTACGCCTCCAGGCGGTGCGTGAAGCCGAAGATGCGCTCCGTGCGGGCCCGCTCCCAGACCAGTGAGTCGAAGGGGGACAGGAGCGTCGTGCGGTGCCGGCCGCGGGGCGTCGTCGCCAGCGCCTTCGGGTCCGCCCAGGCCGGCTTGGCCCAGCCCCGCACCGTCACCGGGACCAGTCCCGAGTCCGCGACCACCGCGTCGAACTGCTCGCCCTTGAGCCGGTGATAGTCGGCGATGTCCGCGCGCGTGCCGACGCCCAGCGCCTCACCGGCCAGCCGGACCAGGCGGCGCAGACACTCCGCGTCGTCCAGGTCGTCGTGGAGCAGCGCGTCCGGGACGGCGCGCTCCGCCAGGTCGTACACCCGCTTCCAGGAGCGGCGCTCCGTGCACACGACCTCACCGTGCATCAGCGCCCGCTCGACGGCGATCTTCGACTCGGACCAGTCCCACCACTCGCCCTTGTTCTTCGCGCCGCCCAACTCCGTGGCAGTCAGCGGGCCTTCGGCGCGGAGCTGCTTGATGACCTGGTCGTACGCACCGGCGGGCAGGTCGTGGTGCCAGTGCGGGCGGGAGCGGTAGGCGCGGCGGCGGAAGGCGAAGTGCGGCCACTCCTCGATGGGGAGGATGCACGCGGCGTGCGACCAGTACTCAAAGGCGTGCGTATCCGTCCAGTACGCCGCTTCGACGGTGTCGCGGCCGACGGCGCCCAGGCGTGCGTACGGAATGAGTTCGTGCGAGCGGGCCAGGACCGAGATCGTGTCGAGCTGGACCGCGCCGAGATGGCGCAGAACGCCCCGCACCCCGGACCTGCGGTCGGGGGCTCCAAGAAAGCCCTGGGCGCGCAGGACGATGCGGCGGGCCTCGTCGGCGGAGAGTTCGATGGCGGGACTCGGCAGGCTCGTCATGGTCCGAACGATAGGGGGAGGCACTGACAGCGCGACTCCTCACGCCGTCATGCCTCACGCCGTCATGCCTCACGCCGTCATGCCTCACGCCGTCATGCCTCACGCCGTCACGCCTCACGCCTCACGCCTCACGCCTCGAGCCGTCACGCCCCTTGCGTCCTCACGTCCTCACGTCCTCGCGGGCAGGTAGGGGTACGGCGACGGCATATCGAGGTCCGAGGGGAGCAGCGCGCCGATCCAGCAGTCACGGAGCGTGTCCTTGTTGAGCAGGCCCGCGCGGTGCACGCCCTCCACGGTGAAGCCGGCCTTCTCCGCGACCGCACGCGAGCCGGTGTTGCCGACCTCCGCGCGCCACTCCAGGCGGGTGCAGCGCAGGTCGGTAAAGGCCCAGCGCGCGAGGCCGAGCACGGTCTCCCGCATATAGCCGCGGCCCCGGTGCTCCTTGGTCGTCCAGAAGCCGACCTCCCACGTGCCCGAGCGCGGGTGGTGCAGGCTGGCGGCGGCGAGGAGCGGGCCGCCCTCCCTTGGACGCACGGCGAAGGTGTACTCCAGGTCGTCGCGCCACTCGGCCGGGACCACGCGGTTGATGAAGTTCTCGGCGTCCACGCGCGCGTACGGCGAGGGAATGGTCGTCCAGCGCTGGATCTCCGGGTCCTGGCAGGCCGCGTAGGTCTCGTCGATGTCCTCGGGCGTGAAGACGCGCAGGCACAGACGTTCGGTGGTGAGGGTGACGGGCTCCATCAAACGATTCTGCTGGGGCGACGCCGCGGGAGCCAGCGTTTTACGGGCTTTCGTGATCACCGTCGGGCGGCACTCGTGGGCGTAACCCGGCACCTTCGGCACCCCTCGTCCGTTGACGTCATGGCACACCTCCCGGCGCGGCCCAGTCCTCGCATACGATGGCCGTTGCCCGACGAGTAAAACCGACCATGCCAGGCCCGACCGGCAAGGAGACCAACCCCCGTGTCCGTCCTCTCGAAGATCATGCGTGCAGGCGAAGGCAAGATCCTGCGCAAGCTGCACCGCATCGCGGACCAGGTCAACTCCATCGAAGAGGACTTCGTCAGCCTCTCCGACGCCGAGCTGCGCGCGCTTACCGAGGAGTACAAGGAGCGTTACGCCGACGGCGAGACGCTCGACGACCTCCTGCCCGAGGCCTTCGCGACGGTCCGCGAGGCCGCCAAGCGCGTCCTGGGCCAGCGCCACTACGACGTCCAGATGATGGGCGGCGCCGCGCTGCACATGGGCTATGTCGCGGAGATGAAGACCGGTGAGGGCAAGACCCTCGTCGGCACGCTTCCCGCTTACCTGAACGCCCTCTCCGGCAAGGGCGTCCACCTGATCACGGTCAATGACTACCTGGCCGAGCGCGACTCCGAGATGATGGGTCGCGTCCACAAGTTCCTGGGTCTGAGCGTCGGCTGCATCCTGGCCAACATGACGCCGGCCCAGCGCCGCGAGCAGTACAGCTGCGACATCACGTACGGCACGAACAACGAATTCGGCTTCGACTACCTGCGCGACAACATGGCGTGGTCGAAGGACGAGTTGGTGCAGCGCGGCCACAACTTCGCGATCGTCGACGAGGTCGACTCGATCCTCGTCGACGAGGCCCGTACGCCGCTGATCATCTCCGGCCCCGCCGACCAGGCCACCAAGTGGTACGGCGACTTCGCCAAGCTCGTCACCCGCCTCACCAAGGGTGAGCCCGGCAACCCCCTCAAGGGCCTCGAGGAGACCGGGGACTACGAGGTCGACGAGAAGAAGCGCACCGTCGCCATCCACGAGTCCGGCGTCGCCAAGGTCGAGGACTGGCTGGGCATCGACAACCTCTACGAGTCGGTGAACACGCCGCTGGTGGGTTATCTGAACAACGCCATCAAGGCCAAGGAACTCTTCAAGAAGGACAAGGACTACGTCGTCATCGACGGCGAAGTCATGATCGTCGACGAGCACACCGGCCGTATCCTCGCCGGCCGCCGCTACAACGAGGGCATGCACCAGGCGATCGAGGCGAAGGAAGGGGTGGACATCAAGGACGAGAACCAGACCCTTGCGACCATCACCCTCCAGAACTTCTTCCGCCTCTACAAGCGCGAAGGCTACGACAGCGGCCTCTCCGGCATGACCGGTACGGCGATGACCGAGGCCGCCGAGTTCCACCAGATCTACAAGCTGGGCGTCGTACCGATCCCGACGAACCGGCCGATGGTCCGCGCCGACCAGTCCGACCTGATCTACCGCACCGAGGTCGCGAAGTTCGCCGCCGTCGTCGACGACATCGCGGAGAAGCACGAGAAGGGCCAGCCGATCCTGGTCGGCACGACCTCCGTCGAGAAGTCGGAGTACCTCTCGCAGCAGCTGTCGAAGCGCGGCGTCCAGCACGAAGTGCTCAACGCCAAGCAGCACGACCGTGAGGCGACCATCGTCGCCCAGGCCGGCCGCAAGGGCGCCGTCACCGTCGCCACGAACATGGCCGGACGAGGCACCGACATCAAGCTCGGCGGCAACCCCGACGACCTCGCGGAGGCGGAGCTGCGCCAGCGCGGCCTCGACCCGGTCGAGCACGTCGAGGAGTGGGCCGCGGCGCTGCCCGCCGCCATGGAGAAGGCCGAGCGGTCCGTCAAGGCCGAGTTCGAAGAGGTCAAGGAGCTCGGCGGCCTGTACGTGCTGGGCACGGAGCGGCACGAGTCGCGGCGTATCGACAACCAGCTGCGTGGTCGTTCCGGACGTCAGGGCGACCCGGGCGAGTCCCGCTTCTACCTGTCGCTGGGCGACGACCTGATGCGTCTGTTCAAGGCGCAGATGGTCGAGCGCGTGATGTCCATGGCCAACGTGCCGGACGACGTGCCGATCGAGAACAAGATGGTGACGCGCGCGATCGCGTCGGCCCAGTCGCAGGTCGAGCAGCAGAACTTCGAGACCCGGAAGAACGTCCTCAAGTACGACGAGGTCCTCAACCGGCAGCGCGAGGTCATCTACGGAGAGCGTCGCCGCGTCCTGGAGGGCGAGGATCTGCAGGACCAGATCACGCACTTCATGGACGACACGATCGACGCGTACATCGCCGCCGAGACCGCCGAGGGCTTCGCCGAGGAGTGGGACCTGGACCGGCTGTGGGGCGCCTTCAAGCAGCTCTACCCCGTCAAGGTCACCGTCGAGGAGCTGGAGGAGGACGCGGGCGACCGCGCGGGCCTCACCGCCGAGTTCATCTCCGAGTCCATCAAGGAAGACATCCACGAGCAGTACGCGGCCCGTGAGGCGCAGCTCGGCTCCGACATCATGCGTGAGCTGGAGCGGCGTGTCGTCCTCTCGGTCCTCGACCGCAAATGGCGCGAGCACCTCTACGAGATGGACTACCTCCAGGAGGGCATCGGCCTCCGCGCCATGGCGCAGAAGGACCCGCTGGTCGAGTACCAGCGCGAGGGCTTCGACATGTTCAACGCCATGATGGACGGCATCAAGGAGGAGTCCGTCGGCTACCTGTTCAACCTGGAGGTCCAGGTCGAGCAGCAGGTCGAGGAGGTTCCCCTCGAGGACGCGGCTCCTTCGCTGACGAAGGACGGCGCGCAGGACGCGGTGCCGGCGGGGGCGCCGGCCTCTCGGCCGGAGATCCACGCCAAGGGTCTCGAGGCGCCGCAGCGGCCCGACCGGCTGCACTTCCAGGCGCCGAACGCCGAGGGCGGGGTCGACGAGGGCGACTTCACCACGGACGGCTCCGAGGTCCGGTCCGAGGCGGACGGGATGACTCGGGCGGAGCGGCGCAAGGCTCAGAAGGGTGGGCGGCGTCGTAAGAAGTAACGGGGCGTTGTCGCTGGCGCTGGCGCTGGCGTTGGCGTTGGTGCTGCCGTTGCTGTTGTCGCTGGCGCTTTGAACGTGAGCGTTGATGTGGCGTGTGCAGAGGGGTCGGGCTTTTGTCCGGCCCCTCTGGCGTTTTTGTGGCCCCAGGGGGAGGGGTGGGGAGGGGGAGGGGGAGGGGCTGTTAGGGAGTGGCAGGTTCTTCTGTTTGTACTGCTGTGCAGCGCCATTTGAGGTCCGCTCCCAGCGTCAGGCGGAACGCCAGCGCGCGCAGCCTCGGGCCCGTCGCGATGCGGGCGAACACCTCGTACGTCTCGGGTTGCGGCTGGTAGTGGCCGATCCGGTGGATCGTGGGGCGGTGGCCGTCCGTGCAGAGCGGCCTCAGCTCGGCCAGGCGGGCCAGATCGTCGAACGCCGTGTTGGCGATGTGCCGGGCCACCCAGTGCATGGGGCGCTGGCCGCTGAGGACCAGGAGCAGGCGTTCCGTGAAGACCTCTGTGGGGTGTGGGGGTGGCTGGGCGGGGATCGTGCCGGGGACTGGGCGGGGGGTGGTTTCGGGTGCGCCGGAGGGCGTAGGGCGGCGGGAGTCCCTTCGGGTCGGGGGGCGGCCTGTGGATGGGCGGGACGTGGTGGGGCGGGTGGCTGCTGGGCGGGGGCGGGGCCTGGTCATCACCTTGTGCAGGGACATGGAGGGCCTCTCGTTGCTTCGGTGGGGCTGGTTCGGTGGGCTGGTTCGGAGGGCTGGTCCACGGTGGGGCTGGTTCGGTGGTACCGAGGAGTAACTTTTGTTGGGGATCTTGTACGGGGGTGGGGGTGGGCGAAGCAAGGGGGCGGTGGGGGTGCGGGGGGTCGGGTTGAGGTTCACCTATCTGGGGGGTGCGGGGGGTCGGAAGTCGTGGGGCAGTGGGGGGCTGGTGGGTGAGGTTTCGTATGGGTGTTGACTGTTTCGGGGGCGGTGGGGGGAGCTCGATGGGGGACTCCCGCACGTATCCTGGGGGTCTTTCCACGACCACGAGGTCCGCGTGTCGCGGACACGGATGAAAGCGGTCAGTCCCATGCGCGTCTACGTTCCTGTGACCTTGTCCCGGCTTGCCGAGGCGTACGAGGCGGGGGAGCTGGGGCCCGGGCCGCTGGTCGCCTACGCCGTTACGCCCGGTCTCCGGGAGTGGTACGTCTCGGACGACATCGAGGAGCTCGAGTACGCGGCGTTGAATCGGGCGGCGATGGCGTCGTTGCGGATGGTCGCGGCGGAGGCGGGAGCCGGGGCGGGGGCCGGGACGGGGGCCGGGGGTGCGTGGCGGCGGGTTGTTCTTGCGGCGGATGTGCCGGAGGGGGCCGCTGTTGCCGCGCCTGATGGGGCGCCGCTCGGTGAGGTGCGGGTCGGTGGGGTGCTGCCGTTGGGGAAGGTGGCGGCCGTGCATGTGGATGCGGGGGATGCGGAGGGGGATGTGGGGGCTGCGGTTGAGGTGTTGGGGGCGGCGGATTCGGGGGACGAGGATGCGCGGTTCGTGGTGGACGGGGTTGAGGATCATGAGCTGTTGTGGTTTGCGACGCAGGAGATTCCTGGGTTGATCGCCTGAGGGGGCTGGCGGGGGCGCCTTGGGCGGGGTCGCCTGCTGTTCGTCTGTGGGGCGGGCTGTGGGGCGTGTGTGCGTGGTCGCCTGCCGTCGCCTGCTGTTCTGCGGGGCGGGGCCGTGGGGGTATGTACGTACTCGCTATCCCTGCGTCGCGCCTCAAGTCCAAAGGCGCCAGAGTGTGCTCGGTGCTCCGTGCGCACATACCCCCACGTCCCCTCCGGTCGGTTTCGCGGCTGCGGCCCGGTGGGGGGCCTGTGCTCAGACCCGCGTCTTGTGGGGGCGTGGGCGGGTGTTGGGGGATGGGGGAGGGTAGGTTTTTTGTATGGGGACGTTGGTGCGCGGGGCGCATATCGTGTGGGACTGGAATGGGACGTTGCTGCATGACATTCATGCGGTGATCGAGGCCACGAATGCCTCCTTCGCGGAGCTCGGGCTCGCGGCGATCACGTTGGAGCGGTATCGCGATCTGTACTGCGTGCCGGTTCCGCGGTTCTACGAGCGGCTGATGGGGCGGCTTCCCACCGATGCCGAGTGGCGGGTCATGGACGCCGTCTTCCACAAGCACTACTGGGCGCGGGCGGAGGCCTGCGGGCTGGCCGAAGGGGCCTCCGAGCTGCTGGCCTCGCGGCGGGACGACGGGCGTACGCAGTCCTTGTTGTCGCTCGCCCCGCATGAGCATCTTGTGCCGATCGTGCGGCGGCATGGGATTCATGAGTACTTCGTGCGGATCGATGGGCGGACCGATGAGTCGCACGCCGGTAAGGCGGAGCGGATGGCGCGGCATCTAGATGCCCTTGAGCAGCGGCTCGATGTGGAGAGGGTCGTCGTCATCGGGGATGCCGTCGACGATGCTGTGGCCGCGGCCCATGTGGGGGCGCGGGCCGTGCTCTACACCGGTGGCTCGCACAGCCGGGCCAGTCTGGAGCTTGCCGGGGTGCCCGTCGTCGACAGTCTGGCGGAGGCCGTCGAGGAGGCGGAGCGGCTCGTCGCCTGAGGGCGGTTGCGGGGATTCACGTTCACGCTCCGCGTCGTACTGCGTACGCTGAGGTGAGATCCTCGGCCTTGCGGGACGACGTGACGGGGGCGGTAACGCGATGGGTTTCGGCTTCGGGCAGCGGCGGGGTGGGCAACTGCCCGCCGAGTTGACCTCGTTCGTCGGGCGGGTGGACGAACTGGCGCGGGTGCGGGCCGCGTTCGCGTACGCGCGGCTCGTGACGCTGGTCGGGCCGGGAGGTGTCGGGAAGAGCCGTACCGCGTTGCGGGCCGCCGCCGGGCTGGGGGAACGGTTTCCGGATGGGGTGTGGCTGGCCGAGCTCTCCGCTTTGAGGGACCCCGAGTTGATCCCCGCCACGCTCGCCGCGGTCCTCGAACTGCCGGAGCAGTCCGGGATGGCGCCGCTCGACGCGGTCGTGGCGCATCTGCAGGGGCGGCGGCTGCTCATCGTGCTCGACACCTGTGAGCATCTCGTCGACGCGTGCGCCATGCTCTCCGACATTCTGCTGCGTGAAGCCGCGGACGTGTGCGTGCTCGCGACCAGCCGGCAGCCGCTGGACGTGCCGGGCGAGCACTGCTGTCCCGTCTCGCCGCTCGCGCCGGACGACGCGGTGGAGCTCTTCGCGCAGCGTGCCGCCGCCGTCGTGCCCGGGTTCCGGGTGAGCGACGCGAATCGGGAGCGGCTGGTGGCTCTGGTGCGTCGGCTCGACTGCATTCCGCTCGCACTCGAACTCGCCGCGGTGCGGTTGCGGGCCGTTTCGATCGAGGAGCTCGTGGCGCGGCTCGACGACCGGTTTCACGTGCTCACCGGAGGGCGGCGCACTGCTCTGTTGCGGCATCAGACGTTGCGTACCGCCATTGATTGGTCGCATGAACTGTGCACATCGGATGAGCAGTTGTTGTGGGCGCGGCTGTCGGTCTTCGCCGGGTCCTTCGAGCTGACGGCCGCCGAGCAGGTCTGCGGGGACGAGGCGCTGCCCGTGGGGGACGTGCTCGCCCCGCTGATCGGGCTCGTCGACAAGTCCGTGGTGCAGCGGCTCGGCGAGGACGGGAATCGTTATCGGCTGCTCGACACCCTCCGGGAGTACGGGGCCGAACGGCTCGCCGCGGTGGAGGGTGACGGGGGCGCGGCGCTGCGGGCGCGGCACTTCGCGCACCACCGGGACCTCGGGCGGCGCTTCGAGGAGGGATTCCTGGGCGCCGGCCAGCCCGAGCTGCACCGGGCCGTCCGTGCGGAGATGGCTGGGCTGCGGGCCGCGCTCGAGTACGCGTACGGGACCGAGGGGCGGGAGCGGGAGGGGCTGCGCCTCGCGGCGCGGCTGTGGCCGCACTGGCGGGCCTCCGGGACGCTCTCCGAGGGGGCGTACTGGATCGAGAAGGGGCTGGAGCTGGTCCCCGAGGACTGCTCGGAGCGGGCGTGGGGGCTGCTCGCGACCGGTGCCTTCGGCGTCTGGACCGCGGATCTCGCCACGGCCGTCGAGCGGATGGCGCTCGCCCGGGAGTGCGCGGAGCGGGCGGGGGACGAGGAGGTCGCGCAGTTCGCCGAGGCGTACGCCCACGGGCTCGCGGCGCTGTGCGGGGACGAGTCGGGGCTGGTGAAGCTCGCGGACGTGCGGCGGCGCATGGCCGAGAGTGACAACCGGCTGGGGCTCG
This sequence comes from Streptomyces sp. NPDC093510, assembly GCF_040683555.1. Lineage (NCBI taxonomy): Bacteria > Bacillati > Actinomycetota > Actinomycetes > Kitasatosporales > Streptomycetaceae > Streptomyces > Streptomyces sp. NPDC093510. The sequence continues at coordinate 25,140 of NZ_JBFBEE010000045.1, read as the reverse complement.
TCGTGATGAGCTACGAGGCCGGGCTGCTGCGGGCCGTCCTCGGCGACACGGAGGGCGCCCTGGAGCTGTGCGCGCAGGGGCTCGACCTGCTTGAGGGGAGCGGGGAGCGGCAGGTCTACGGGTCCACGCTGCTGGTGCAGGGGCTGGTGCGGTGGCTCGCGGGGGAGTGGGAGGCGGGCGTCTCCTCGATGTGCCGGGGGATGGAGGCGGCGGGGGAGGTCGACGAGATCCTCGTCGCCGCGATGTGCTGCCATGGGCTGGCGTGGGCGGCGGCGCGCGAAGGGCGGTGGGTGCGGGCGGCGTGGCTTTTCGGGTACGCGGAGAACGCGCGGCGGCTCGGGGGTGATCCGATCGGCATGCTGCCGTCGCTGCTGGAGCGGCAGGAGGTTGTGCGGGCTTCTGTGCGGGAGGCGTTGGGCGGCAAGCAGTTCGACCGGTGGCATGCGGTGGGGGCGCGGTTGTCTGGGGGGCAGGTGTTGGAGGCGGTGCGGGGGGATGCGGATGTGCCTGGGCGGGAGGTTGGGCGGGGGGTGGGGGGTGATGTGTTGACGCGGCGTGAGCGGGAGGTCGCTGTGCTTGTCGCCCAGGGGCTGTCCAATCGGGAGATCGCTGAGCGGCTGGTCATCTCCAAGCGGACTGCGGATGCGCATGTGGAGCATATTTTGGCGAAGTTGGGGGTGGGGTCGCGGACGGAGATTGCGGGGGCGGCGGAGGTTGAGGTGGGGTAGGTGGGGGTGGGGTCTGCGTCTCGGGTGGGGTGGCTGGGGTTCGTCTGGGGGGCCGGGGGGCGCCTTTGGCGGGGCGCCTTGGGCTCGGGGGTTGGGCGGGGCCGTGGGGTGTGTGTGCGTGGTCGCTGGGCTCGCCTGCTGTTGCGTTGTGGGGCGGGGCCGTGGGGGTATGTACGTACTCGCTATCCCTGCGTCGCGCCTCAAGTCCAAAGGCGCCAGAGTGTGCTCGGTGCTCCGTGCGCACATACCCCCACGTCCCCTCCGGCCGGTTGCGCGACTGCGGCCCGGTGGGGGCTGTCGGCGCCCGGCCTCCACGTCCCCTCGGGTGCGTGTGCGGCTAATGGTCGGTGGGGGCTCCTGCGCCCAAGCCCTCCGGCGCCCTTGGGACGGTTTTGCGGCTGCGGCTGCGGCTGCGGCTGCGGCCCGGTGCCCAGCCCTCGCGTCCTCGGGACGGTTTTGCGGCTGCGGTCCGGTGGGGGCTCCTGCGCCCAGCTCCTCACGTTCCCTCGGGGGCGTGTGCGGATAACGGTCGGTGGGGGCTCCTGCGCCCGAGCCCCCGCGCCCTCGGGGCGGGTTTGCGGCTGCGGTCCGGTGGGGGCCATGGCGCCCAGTCCTCCGCGTCCCTCGGGGGGCCCGCGCCCGGTGGCCGCGGTTCTTGGCCGGTTCGCGGCTGTGGTGGTCCGGTGGGGGCCTGGGAGTGGGCAGCATTGCGCTGGGGTGGTTTCTGGGTGGGACGCCTGCCCTCGCCGACAAGGGCAGGCGTCCTTGGCCGGGCACGGGGGGTGGTGGGGTGGGTGCCTTGCCACGACAGACGTGGGGGAGTTGACCAGGTGCTGCCGACACCCCGGGCCCGCGCAGCCCCGTGAGCGGCGCAGGACCGAGTCTGGTGGGTGCGTTGCTGCTGCGGCATCGGTATGGCGGGAGATCGGGATACCGATGTGCGCCGGGTGGAGTGCGGGTCCGTATACCTAGCGGTGGGTGGTGTCGTAGCGGTCAGGTGACCGGGGCCTTCGCGCGGAGGACCGTGAGGAACTCTCGCATCCAGCCCGAGTGGTCCGTCCACGCGCGGGCCGAGACCAGGGTGCCGTCCACCACCACCTCCGCGTCCTGGTAGGTCGCCCCCGCCGCCTGCATGTCCAGCTCGAGCGCCGGGTACGCCGTGACCCTGCGGCCGCTCAGGCTGCCGATCGCGGCGGTGAGGAGCGGGCCGTGACAGATCTGGGCCACGGGTTTGTCCGCGTCGAAGAAGGACTTGAGGATCTTGCGGAGCTCCGGGTCGTTGCGCAGGTACTCCGGGGCCCGGCCGCCCGGGATCACCAGGGCGACGTACTGGCCGGGCTCGACCTCGGAGAAGGCGAGGTCCGCGGGCCAGGTGTAGCCCGGCTTCTCCGTGTACGTGTCGAAGCCCGGCTCGAAGTCGTGGATCACGAAGCGTAGTTTTTTGCGGGCGGGGGCGGCGATGTGGACGTCGTAGCCCTCCTCACGCAGTCGCTGGTAGGGGTAGAGGACTTCGAGTGACTCCGCCGCGTCGCCGGTCACTATCAGGATCTTCGCTGCCATCTTGCCGCGCTCCCCTCGGACGGGTGCTGCCGTTGTCGGCCGCCCCTCCCGCCAACGTGCCCGCGCGGTGGCTGTTTGCCAAGAGGGGATGGCGGGCGGGGGCACTGTGCAGAGTGTCAAAGTTCGACCCCCGCTTTTGTACACATACGGCTCATGACGGGTTCCGGGTGCGGAGCGATAGCCTTGACCCGTGATCAGCGCGATATCCCGCGGGGGCATGGACGCCCCCGCTCTGCGCCCGGGGAACACGGTGGACAACCGTGCCCGGGACCTCGCTGACGCTTCTTCGCGGTGCGGCCGACAGGGCCGGGTATGCCATCCGTCAGCGGAACCGCTGAAAATGGCGGAAAGCCGACCGCTCTTCCCGCACCGCGGCATAACGTCGAATCCGGCCGGAGACCCCGTGCCGCGGCGTTACGGCACATCACTTCCTTCTACGTCACGCAACGGCGCGCGACAGGAGTCAGAGGACAATGCAGACCAAGCTGGACGAAGCCAAGGCCGAGCTGCTCGCACGGGCGGCCCGGGTTGCTGAGAACAGCCCGGTCGGAGGGCGCCTACCGAGCGGTGCACCGACTGGGACGACGAGCGAGGCCACGCCGGACCAGGACATGGCTCTCGCGTTCCTCCAGCGCTACTACCTGCACACCGCCCCCGAGGACCTGGCCGACCGCGACCCGGTCGACGTCTTCGGAGCCGCCTTCTCCCACTTCCGGCTCGCCGAGAACCGCCCCCAGGGGACGGCCAACGTGCGGGTCCACACTCCGACGGTCGAGGAGAACGGCTGGACCTGCAGCCACTCCGTCGTCGAGGTGGTCACCGACGACATGCCCTTCCTCGTCGACTCCGTCACCAACGAGCTGTCCCGGCAGGGTCGCGGCATCCATGTCGTGATCCACCCGCAGGTCGTCGTGCGGCGTGACGTGACCGGAAAGCTGCTTGAGGTGCTGACCGAGGGGGCCGGTGGCGAGCGGCCGCACGACGCGCTCGTCGAGTCGTGGATCCACGTGGAGATGGACCGCGAGACGGACCGTGCCGACCTGAAGCAGATCACCGCCGATCTGCTGCGGATTCTCAGTGACGTACGGGAGACCGTCGAGGACTGGGAGAAGATGCGCGACGCCGCGCTGCGCATCGCCGACGAGCTGCCCGCCGAGCCGACCGCCGGGGACCTGCCCGACCAGGAGGTCGAGGAGGCCCGCGAGCTGCTGCGCTGGCTCGCCGACAACCACTTCACGTTCCTGGGCTTCCGTGAGTACGACCTCACGGACGACGACTCCCTCGCCGCCGTCCCCGGCACCGGCCTCGGCATCCTGCGCGCCGACCCGAAGCACGACAGCGACGACCACCACCCGGTGAGCCCGTCCTTCAACCGGCTGCCCGCCGACGCCCGCGCCAAGGCCCGTGAGCACCGGCTCCTGGTGCTGACGAAGGCCAACAGCCGGGCGACTGTTCACCGGCCCAGCTATCTCGACTACGTCGGCGTGAAGAAGTTCGACGCCGAGGGCAACGTCGTGGGGGAGCGGCGGTTCCTCGGGCTCTTCTCGTCCGCCGCCTACACCGAGTCCGTGCGGCGCGTGCCGGTCATCCGCCGCAAGGTCGCCGAGGTGCTGAAGGGCGCCGGGTTCTCGGCCAACAGCCACGACGGGCGCGACCTGCTCCAGATCCTGGAGACCTATCCGCGCGACGAGCTCTTCCAGACGCCCGCCGACGAGCTCCGGTCCATCGTGACGAGCGTGCTCTATCTGCAGGAGCGGCGGCGGCTGCGGTTGTATCTGCGCAAGGACGAGTACGGGCGCTACTACTCCGCCCTCGTCTACCTGCCGCGCGACCGCTACACCACCGGCGTCCGGCTGCGGATCATCGACATCCTCAAGGAGGAGCTGAACGGCGCCAGCGTCGACTTCACCGCCTGGAACACCGAGTCGATCCTCTCCCGTATCCACTTCGTGGTGCGCGTGCCCAAGGGCGGCGAGGTTCCCGCCCTCTCCGACGCCGATGTCGAGCGCATCGAGGGGCGGCTCGTCGAGGCCGCCCGCTCCTGGGCCGACGGCTTCGCCGAGGCGCTGACCGCCGAGTGCGGCGAGGAGCGTGCCGCCGAGCTGCTGAGGCGGTACGGGGGCGCCTTCCCCGAGGGGTACAAGGCCGACCACACGCCGCGCGCCGCCGTCGCCGACCTCCAGCACCTGGAGCAGCTCGGCCACGACGACAAGGACTTCGCGCTCTCCCTGTACGAGCCGGTGGGCGCCGCTCCCGGTGAGCGCCGTTTCAAGATCTACCGTGCCGGTGAGCAGGTCTCCCTCTCCGCCGTGCTGCCCGTGCTGCAGCGCCTCGGCGTCGAGGTCACCGACGAGCGTCCGTACGAGCTGCGCTGCGCGGACCGTACGCATGCGTGGATCTACGACTTCGGGCTCCGCATGCCCAAGACCCAGAACGGCAACGGCGACTACCTCGGCGACGACGGCCGCGAGCGCTTCCAGGAGGCCTTCGCCGCCGCCTGGACCGGTGCGGCGGAGGTCGACGGGTTCAACTCGCTGGTGCTGCGGGCCGGGCTCAACTGGCGCCAGGCGATGGTGCTGCGCGCCTACGCGAAGTACCTGCGCCAGGCCGGTTCGACGTTCAGCCAGGACTACATGGAGGACACCCTCCGCAACAACGTCCACACGACCCGGCTGCTCGTCTCGCTCTTCGAGGCGCGGATGTCGCCGGACCGCCAGCGCGCCGGGACCGAGCTGACCGACGGGCTCCTTGAGGAGCTGGACGGCGCGCTCGACCAGGTCGCCTCGCTGGACGAGGACCGCATCCTGCGGTCCTTCCTCACCGTCATCAAGGCGACGCTGCGGACGAACTTCTTCCAGACGGCGGAGAGCGGCAAGCCGCACAACTACGTCTCCATGAAGTTCGACCCGCAGGCCATCCCCGACCTGCCCGCGCCCCGTCCCGCGTACGAGATCTGGGTGTACTCGCCCCGCGTCGAGGGCGTCCACCTGCGGTTCGGCAAGGTGGCGCGCGGCGGTCTGCGCTGGTCCGACCGGAAGGAAGACTTCCGGACCGAGATCCTGGGTCTCGTCAAGGCGCAGATGGTGAAGAACACCGTCATCGTGCCCGTCGGCGCCAAGGGCGGCTTCGTCGCCAAGCAGCTGCCCGATCCGTCGGTGGACCGCGACGCGTGGCTGGCGGAGGGCGTCGCCTGCTACAAGACGTTCATCTCGGCGCTGCTCGACATCACCGACAACCTGGTGGCCGGCGAGGTCGTGCCTCCGGCGGACGTCGTCCGGCACGACGAGGACGACACCTACCTGGTGGTCGCCGCCGACAAGGGCACCGCGACGTTCTCGGACATCGCCAACAAGGTTGCCGAGGACTACAACTTCTGGCTGGGCGACGCCTTCGCCTCCGGCGGTTCGGCGGGCTACGACCACAAGGGCATGGGCATCACCGCCCGCGGCGCCTGGGAGTCCGTCAAGCGGCACTTCCGGGAGCTCGGCTGCGACACCCAGTCCGAGGACTTCACGGTCGTCGGCGTCGGTGACATGTCCGGTGACGTGTTCGGCAACGGCATGCTGCTCTCCGAGCACATCAGGCTCGTCGCCGCCTTCGACCACCGGCACATCTTCATCGACCCGACGCCGGACGCCGCGACCTCGTACGCCGAGCGCCGCCGCCTCTTCGAGCTGCCGCGCTCCTCCTGGGCGGACTACAGCAAGGACCTGCTCTCCGCGGGCGGCGGCATCTTCCCGCGCAGCGCCAAGGCGATCCAGCTCAACGCCCAGATCCGCGAGGCGCTCGGCATCGAGGGCAAGATCGCCAAGATGACCCCGGCCGACCTGATGAAGGCCATCCTCCAGGCGCCCGTCGACCTGCTGTGGAACGGCGGCATCGGTACGTACGTCAAGTCGTCGGCCGAGTCCAACGCCGACGTCGGCGACAAGGCCAACGACGCGATCCGCGTGGACGGCCAGGACCTGCGCGTCAAGGTCGTCGGCGAGGGCGGCAACCTCGGGCTCACCCAGCTGGGCCGCATCGAGTTCGCCCGCGCCGGCGGCCGCATCAACACCGACGCCATCGACAACAGCGCGGGCGTGGACACCTCCGACCACGAGGTGAACATCAAGATCCTGCTCAACGCGGTTGTCACCGACGGCGACATGACCGTCAAGCAGCGCAACAAGCTGCTTGCCGAGATGACCGACGAGGTCGGCCACTTGGTGCTCCGCAACAACTACGCGCAGAACACCGCGCTCGCCAACGCCGTCGCCCAGTCGTCGTCCCTGCTCCACGCCCACCAGCGCTTCATGCGCAGGCTCGGCAAGCAGGGCCACCTCGACCGGGGCCTGGAGTTCCTGCCGAACGACCGGCAGATCCGTGAGCTGCTCAACTCCGGCCGCGGTCTGTCGCAGCCCGAGCTCGCCGTGCTCCTCGCGTACACGAAGATCACGGCGGCGGACGAGCTGATCCAGACGACGCTGCCCGACGACGACTACCTGCGGCGGCTGCTGCACGCGTACTTCCCGAAGGCGCTGCACGAGAAGTTCCCCGAGCAGGTCGACGGGCACGCGCTGCGCCGCGAGATCATCACGACGGTGCTGGTCAACGACACGGTGAACACCGGTGGCTCGACCTTCCTGCACCGGCTGCGCGAGGAGACGGGGGCGTCCCTGGAGGAGATCGTGCGGGCGCAGCTCGCCGCCCGTGAGATCTTCGGCCTGAGCGAGGTGTGGGACGCGGTCGAGGCGCTCGACAATGTCGTCGCCGCCGACGTCCAGACCCGGGTGCGGCTGCACTCGCGGCGCCTCGTCGAGCGCGGCTCGCGCTGGCTGCTCAACAACCGGCCGCAGCCGCTCCAGCTCGCCGAGACCATCGGCTTCTTCAGCAAGGGCGTCGCCGAGGTCTGGGCCGAATTGCCGCAGCTGCTTCGCGGCTCCGACCTGGAGTGGTACGAGGGCATCCGCGACGAGCTGACCGGGGCGGGCGTGCCCGAGGAGCTGGCGCGGCGCGTCGCCGGGTTCTCGTCCGCCTTCCCGGCGCTCGACATCGTCGCGGTCGCCGAGCGGACGGGCAAGGAGCCGATGGCCGTCGCCGAGGTCTACTACGACCTCGCGGACCGGCTCCGCATCACGCAGCTCATGGACCGCATCATCGAGCTGCCGCGGGCCGACCGCTGGCAGTCCATGGCGCGCGCCTCCATCCGCGAGGACCTGTACGCGGCGCACGCCGCGCTGACGTCGGACGTCCTCGCCGTCGGCAACGGCACGTCCACGCCGGAGCAGCGCTTCAAGGCGTGGGAGGAGAAGAATGCCCCGATCCTGAGCCGGGCGCGGACGACGCTGGAGGAGATCCAGAGCTCGGACGCGTTCGACCTGGCGAACCTCTCGGTCGCCATGCGCACGATGCGGACGTTGCTGCGCACGCATTCGTGACCTCTGGTAGGTGACGAAGGGGGGCGCCCCGGGCCTTTCGGCTCGGGGCGCCCCCTTTGCGTACCGCGGAGTGCGAGGCGGGGGAATTGGTTGCCTGCGTGGCGCGGAATGGGTGATGAGATTCGCCATACCCATTCAATTCAGACATTTGGTCTAAGGTGGGTGAGATTGTCTGATGGCGGTGCGGGCAGCGAGGACGGTTCGCACGGCGCGGGCAGCGCGGGCATCGATGAGCACAGGAAAGGTCGCGGCAAGGCGATGACGGAAGCCATTCTGCTGGTCGGCGGGCAGGGCACCCGGCTGCGGCCGGTCACGGTCCACACGCCGAAGCCGATGGTCCCGGCGGCCGGGGTCCCGTTCCTCGCGCACCAGCTCGCCCGCCTCGCGGCCGCCGGCGTCGACCACGTCGTGATGGCCACCTGCTATCTCGCCGAGGTCTTCGAACCGTACTTCGGCGACGGATCGGCGTACGGCCTGGAACTGGAGTACGTCGTCGAGGACGAGCCGCTCGGGCCGGGCGGCGCCATCCGCAACGCCGCGGCACGGCTGCGGGGCGGCGGCGACGCACCCGTTCTCGTGTTCAACGGGGACATCCTCAGCGGGCTCGGCATCCGCGGCCTGGTCGCCACCCACGCGCGCCATGACGCCGATGTCACGCTCCACCTCGCCCGCGTCGACGACCCCCGCGCCTTCGGACTCGTACCGACCGACGACGACGGCCGCGTCCTCGCGTTCACCGAGAAGCCGACGACACCCGAGGAGATCGTCACGGACCAGATCAACGCGGGGGCGTACGTCTTCCGCAGGTCCGTGATCGACGAGATCCCGACGGGGCGTGCCGTCTCGGTGGAGCGGGAGACCTTCCCCGCGCTCCTCGCCCGGGGCGCCCATCTGCACGGGCAGGTCGAGAACACCTACTGGCTGGACCTCGGCCGCCCCGAAGCGCTCGTCCAGGCCTCCGCCGACCTCGTACGCGGCGTCATCGACTCGCCCGCGCTGCCGGGGGAGCGGGGCGAGGCACTCGTCCTGCCGGGCGCCGAGGTCGCGCCGGACGCCGGCCTCACCGCCGGCACCGTCGTCGGCGCAGGGGCCCGCATCGGGGCGGGCGCGGTCGTGCACGGCTCGGTCGTGCTCGACGGGGCGGAGGTGGGGGCCGGCGCCGACATCCGCCGGAGCCTGATCGGCGCGCGGGCCCGCATCGGGCGCCGCACCGTCCTCGAAGGCGCGGTCGTCGGGGACGACGCGCGCGTGGGGGCCGACAACGAACTGCGGACCGGGGCGCGGGTCTGGTGCGAGGCGGTGCTGCCCGACGCGGCACTCCGCTTCTCGCCCGACGTCCCCCACGCATCTCCGACCATCGAAGGGCTTGAGAAGTGACTGTGAACCTCCCCCAGGACATGTCGGAGAACCTCTCCGAAAGCCTCGCCGCCCGGCTCCCCGAGGCATGGGCCGCGACACCGCTGACCGTCGTCATGCCGACGTACAACGAAGCGGGCAGCCTGCCCGGCATGGCCGAGGCCCTGATGGCGCTCCCGATGCCGGGCCTGCGCCTCCTCGTCGTCGACGACTCAAGCCCGGACGGCACCGGCGACATCGCCGAACGCTTCGCCGAGCGGTACGGCAGCGCCCGCATGAGCGTCCTGCACCGCACCGAGAAGGACGGCCTCGGCCGCGCCTACGCGGCGGGCATGGCGCAGGCCGTCGCCGAGGGCGCCCACTACGTCCTGCAGATGGACGCCGACGGCAGCCACCCCGTCGCGAAGGCCGCCGAGTTGCTCGGCGTCGCCCTCGCCACGGACGCGGGCGTCGTCATCGGCAGCCGGTACGTCCAGGGCGGCACCCTCTCCGACGCGTGGGGCGCCCACCGCAAACTGCTCTCCCGCTGGGCCAACGCGTACGCCGGCACCATCCTCGGCACCCGCGTCCGCGACATCACCGGCGGCTTCAACCTGTGGCGCGCCGACGCCCTGCGCGCCATCGACCTCGCCTCCGTGGACAGCGCGGGCTACAGCTTCCAGGTCGAGATGAAGTACCGGGCGCTGCGCCGCGGCTTCGACGTCATGGAGGTGCCGATCCACTTCGAGGACCGCACGGTCGGCGAGTCGAAGATGAACCTGATGGTGCAGCTGGAGTCGGTCGTCATGCCGTGGAAACTGCGGCTGGACGGGAGAGCGGGCGGCGGGCACGGCGGGCACGGCGGCCGCGGCGGCCGCGGCGCGGGGGTGCGCGGATGAGCCCGTCGACCCTGCACGAGGCGCCGCAGGCCGCGCCGCCGGCCCCGAGGGCCCCCGACTCCGCTCCCGCGACTGCGGCCGCCGACTCCGCTCCCGCGCCCCGGCTCACCCTCGCCCGCCTGCGCAGGCTGTTCATGGAGCTCGTGAAGTTCGGCGTCGTCGGCGGCAGCGGCGTGGCCGTGAACCTCGTCGTCTTCAACCTCCTGCTGCACGGCCTCGCCTCGGGCCCGATGACGGCGACCGTGCTGGCCAGCTGCGTCGCCATGGGCACGAACTACCTGGGCTTCCGCTTCTTCGCCTACCGCGACCGCGCCTCGCGCACCAAGCGGCAGATCGCCCTCTTCTTCGCGTTCAGCGGGGTCGGCGTGGCGATGGAGAGCGTCCTGTTCTACGCGGCGTACCACGGGGCGGGCATGGATGGGCCGCTCGGCTCGAACATCGCCAAGGCGCTGTCGATCGTCCTCGCCTCCGCGTTCCGTTTCCTGGTCTACCGGACGTGGGTCTTCCAGCACGATGCGCGTCACCACTGAACCGGTCATACGACGGGCCGCCCGGACCGCGGCGGTCCTCGTCCTCGTCCTGCTGCTCCTCGTGATCGTCCGCCTGCCCTGGGCCGGTGACCTCGGCATCCACGCGGCGACGATCGAGCGGCTGCGCCACGACCTCCTCGACCCCGGCAACCCCCTGGTCGACGCCGACACCCCCAGCCCCTACTACTCGCCCTGGATGCTGCTGCTCGGCTGCCTGGCCAAGGCGACCGGACTCGGCACGTTCGGGGTGCTGCGGGTGGCCGCGCTGGTGGGCCTCGCCCTGCTGGCGACGGGTGTCGTGCACCTCGTACGCACCTTCAGCACCCGGCGGGCCGCGTCGCCCCTCGCCCTGCTCTGCCTGCTCCTGCTCTGGGGCCCGGCGCTGTTCAACTGGAGCGGTTTCCCCGGCCTCAACTCCCTTGCCCTGACGATCTCCTACCCGAGCACGTTCGCGCTGGGCCTCTCCTTCCACTTCTGGGCGCTGCTGCGGAAGGCCCTGCGGGGGCGAGGGAGAGGGCGAGGGCGAGGGAGAGGACAGGGGCGAGGGCGAGGACAGGGAGCGGGGTGGGGGGTCTGGCTGGGGCTGGGTCTGCTCTGGTCGGTCATCCTCCTCAGCCATCAGTTCACCGGCGTGGTCGCGTCGTTCGGGGCGCTGGCGATGGTGCTCGGCGCTCGGCCGTGGCCCACGCGGGCGCTGTCGCTGAGCCTGGCCGCGGGCCTGGGTCTTGGCCTGGTGGTCCTCGTGGCCTGGCCCTACTACTCCTTCTTCGGCCTCCTCGAAGTGGGCGGCCTGGAGGAGATACACCGCTCGCTCTACCGCCACCTGCTGCCGCACTTCGGCCTTGCGCTCGTCGGGGTGGCCGCCCTTGCGCTGCGTTGGCGCCGGGACCGCAGGGACCCGCTCGTCCTGTTCTTCCTCCTCGGCGCGGCGATGTTCGCGGCGGGCGGCCTGACCGGCCACTACTCGTGGGGCAGGGTGCTGCCCGCGGCCCTGATCCCCGCCCAGCTGGCGGCGGCGCTCGAGGTCTTCGAAGCGGGGCGTTCGGCGGGGCGTCCGGTGGGGCGTTCGGCGGTGCGTCCGGCGGTGCGTCCGGAGGGGTCTCCGGCGGGGTCTCCGGCGGTGCGGCGCGGCTTCGCGGGAGTGCTGGGCGTGGCGCTGCTGCTCGGCGCGTGGACGCAGGCCGGCACGCTGGGCTATGTGGTGCCGAGGGGCGCCCTGCCCGGCCCCGTGGCCGCCAAGTACAAGGCGCCGTGGGCGGGTTACGACTGGCTGGCGCCGCAGGTGAAGTACGGCGACGTGGTCCTGGCCAAGACCTTCCCGTCCCGCCAGATCCCCGCGTACGGCCCCTACACCGTCGCCCCCGGCTACCCGGACTTCTTCCTGCCGGACCAGGAGGAGCGGGTGGACGCGGTCCGCGCCTACTTCGCGCCGCACACGTCGCGGGCGGAACGCCTGGACGTACTGCGGCGGTACGGCGTGCGGTGGGTCGTGGAGTACCCGGGGGACGGGGGCCTGCGGGCGGACGATCCGGCGCTGCGGAGGGCGGGGGCCGGGTCCAAGGGGCAGGTGCTGTACGAGGTGCGGGGCTGACGTCGTACGCCCGTACGCCCCGTACGTCCCGCACGCCTCACGGGCCCTGCACGCCTCACGGGCCCTGCACGCCTCACGCGCCCCGCTCGCCCCCCCCACGACTGTGGTTCAGCCGAAGTTCCCGCGCCGGCCGTTGAGCGCCCCCCGCGGGAAATGGGCCCCGCGGCGGGGTCGGGGAGGCCGCTGTCAGCGGAACGCGGTCACGTTTCGGGCCGCCCAGTCCGCGAAGGAACGCGGGGCGCGGCCGAGGACCCGCTGTACGTCCGGGCTGATACGCAGCTCGGCCGCGTTCGGGGCGGCGAGGATGTCCAGGGTGTCGTCGGCGAGTTCCGCAGGCATGCTGCGGGCCATGGCGGCCTTGGCGTCCTCGCGGGTGAGCTCCTGGAACCGTACGGGTGAGCCCAGCGCGGCGGCGATGGCCTCCGCCTGCTGACGTGGCGTGATCACCTGAGGTCCTGTCAGTTCGTATACGCCGCCCGCGCGCCGGTCGTCCACCAGGCAGGCGGCCGCGACCTCGGCGATGTCCGCGGGGTCGATGACCGGCACCCCGGTGTCACCGAAGGGCGCGGCGACGACCCGGTCCGCACGGACGGAATCGGCCCACCACAGGGCGTTGGAGGCGAAGCCGCCCGGTCGCAGGACGGCCCAGTCCAGGCCGGACTCCCGCAGTGTGTCCTCCAGTTCACGCATCGCGATCCGTGTGGGGCCGTAGGGCCTGGTCGTCACCCCCAGTGTGGAGAGCAGCACGACCCGGCGGACCCCGGCGGCCGCGGCGAGCCCGATGACGTCGGCCGGTCCGGCGCCGGCCGCGTGCAGGTCGCCGGAGAGCAGCAGGAACAGTGCCTTCGCCCCGGCCAACGCGGGCTCCAGACCGGCAGGTTCGGCCAGGTCGGCCACCAGGTGGCGCACGCCGTCCGGCACCTCCGCGGCATGGCGCGACACCGCGGTCACCTGCTGACCTGCCTCGGCCAGCGCCCGCGTCAACGGTTGGCCGATGTTTCCGGTAGCTCCGGTCACCACAATCATGAACAGCTCCTTGTGCGTTGGTCCGTGCGTTGGTTCGTGTGTTGGTCCGTGTGGGCGTGACGCTAGGAGCGGGGACTCACTCTTGGTAAGGACATACCTCTGGGTAAGCTCCGCACATGACGGAAGGCGCGCAGTTCACACCGGCCGACAGGCAGGTGCCGTATGAGGTGTTTCACACCGACTGCCCCGCGCGGAAAGTGGTCGACCATGTGACCAGCAGGTGGGGCATCTGGGTACTGATCTCGCTGCGGAGCAACGACCTTCGCTTCTTCGAGCTGCGCGAGAGCATCCAGGGCATCAGCGAGAAGATGCTCGCCCAGACCCTGCGCGCACTGGTCGCGGACGGCCTGGTCTGGCGCCAGGTCGAGCCGACCACGCCACCGCAGGTCACCTATGGGCTCACCGAGTTCGGCCAGGGCCTCGGCGAGCCGCTGACGGACCTCTTCGACCGGATCACACGGCAGCTGTCACCGAGCGGCAGGGAGCCGGGCGGCGTGCAGTAGGGCGGTACGCAGTACCGCCCTACTGGGGCTTGGGGCCAGGTCGCCGCTCATGATTTCGGCACGGAGGTCCGCGGCGGTCCGCTCGTGCAGGGAGCGTCGGTCGGCGGCGCTGCCGTCGGCGTAGGGCACTGTCATCCGATCCTGATCTCGTAGCGCAGTCGCTGCCGGTGTGCGGGCATGAGCATCGTGTCGGCCTGGATCGGCCTGTCTTCGGCGTCCAGTGTGACTCTGTTCAGCCGAAGGACCGGTTGGTTCGGGCCCAGACGCAGGGTGTCGCGTTCGCCGGCGTCGGGCATGCGGGCGGTCACGTCCTCGCGGACGCGTACGCCGACGTGACCGAGGCCGGCGAGGAGCGTCACAGCTCCGCCGCGGATCTTGCCCGTCCCGGCGAGAGGTGTGCCACGGGCGATGGTGACGGGGAAGTAGGTGTCCGTCAGTTCGCAGGGCTCGCCGTCGAGTTCGATGATGCGGCGGCGGACGACGACCGGGTCTCCGGCGGCGATGCGGAGCAGGTCGGCGACGTCGTCCGGCGCCGGTACCTCGCCTGCGTGTGCGATGCGTTGGCTGCCTTTGCCTCCACGGGCGGCGGCTTCAGCACCCCAGGCGTCGGGCTGTCCCTCCCCGCGGGGCTTCAGATACGGCATCGAGGTGCTGACCCACGTGCTGTCGGAGTCGCTCACGGTGTCCTCCTGCGTGGCCGGTGAGGGGTGGCCTTGCCGCTTCACACGTTATGCGGAGCACACGCCGTGGCCGTCATGGCCGTACCTTGTCGCTCGCCCGTGGATCTGTGTGTGCCGCGCGGACCTTCGCCGTAGAGATCCTCACGGAGTGGGACGTCGCTGACCGACCGACTGGACGACGTACGGGTCTGTGTTTCCGAACTCGACATGCACGCTGTGTTGCACGGCGTTCCGGTGCGGGTGGGGGTGGGTGGGTGGGGAGGGGGCGGTGCCTGCGGGGTGGCGTCGAGGTGGGGCTGGGGTGGGGGAGCGGGTGGGCCCGCCCCCCGGGGGACTCAGCGTGCCAGGCTCGCCGCCAGGCGGGCCGCCCTGCGGACCCGGGAGCCCGCCTTCGCGCCCGCCTTGCGGGCCAGGGGGCGTATGACCTTCGATGTGACGCCCACCGGGGTCCAGCGGAGCTGGAGGCGGCCCGAGGCGCGGCCCTCCGGTTCCACCGTCACCTCGTGGGGCAGCGCGCCGCCCCGGTAGTCGACGCGGGCCCTGAGCGTGGGGAACGTGAGCGGAGCCAGGAGGAGGGACGTGTTGCGGAGCCGGCCCGCGGTCAGCTGGAGGACGGGGTGGCGGGCGCCCGCGAAGCCGTTGAGGGGGAGCGGGGCCGCCGTCAGGTCCAGACGTACCGTGCCCTCGAAGACGCCGGGGCGGACCGGGTCCAGGCGGAACGGGGTCTGCATGCGGCGACGGCCGGGGGCGAGCAGGAGCGTGGCCACCTGGGGGCCGACCGGCAGCCGCAGGCCCGGGTCGTACGTGCGGACCGTGAGGTCCACCGAGGCGCCGGGGCCCCGCTCCACGCGCGTGATCTCGTGGCGGAACTGGGCGCTCGCGAAGGGACGGGAGCCCAGGCCCAGGTCCGTAAGGTCGAGCTCCGTGCGGGAGGCGGGGGACTCGGGGACGTACGGGCCCCAGTAGACGTGGCCCGAGGAGTCCATCGTCGTCTCGCGCGGCGCCACCCCGTGGCCGAGACCGCGCGCCGCCAGCTGCGCCTCCGCGAGGCGGCCGTCCCGGACGAGCCGGAGTACCACGCGTTCGGCGCGGGGCAGGCGTGCGTACGCGCCGGGGGCGAGCTCCGCCAGGTACGGGTTCACGATGTCCGCGAAGCCCGTCAGCCACTCCTCGTCGCGGAACGGCAGGTCACCCGCGTACATCCGGAAGTCGTGCTTGAGGAACTTGTAGTCCTTGGCCTCCCGGAGCGCGGCCGTGTGTCCGCTCGTCTCCATGAAGTCGTCTATGAGGCGCTGGACGTGGATGCGGTCGCGTACGTTCGTCAGCTTGTGGCGCTGGTTGGAGATCGACGCCGACTCCGCCGCCTCGTAGGGGGCGATGTACCAGCGGTAGACGGGGTCGGGGATCACCGTGAAGGACTTCGCCAGGCAGTACGCCTGCGCCGAGAACAGCTGGTCCTCGTAGTGGATGCCCTCCGGGAAGCGGAGGTTGTTCCGGTCCAGGAACGTGCGGCGGTACATCTTGCTCGTCGACAAGTGCTCGAAGAACAGGCCCGGTTCCGCCTCGATGCCCTCCACCGTGCGCCGCTCCGCCACCAGGTGCGCCATCCACGTGGAGGTGCGGCCCGTGTCGACGCGGACCCGCTCCACCGCGCCCATCACGAAGTCCACGTCCCGTTCGCGGTGGGCGGCCAGGAGCAACTCGACCGAACGCTCCGGGAGTTCGTCGTCGCTGTCCAGGAACATCAGGAACGGGGCGCGCGCGATCTCGAGGGCGCGGTTGCGCGGCGCGCTGCAGCCGCCGCTGTTCTCGGGGAGGCGGAGGTACGTGACGCGGTCGTCCTCGGCCGCCAACCGCCGCGCCACCTCGGGGGTGTTGTCCGTCGAGTGGTCGTCGCTGATGACGATCTCGATGTTCTCGTGCGTCTGGCGGCGCAGCGAGGCGACGGCACGCGGGAGGCGTTCCGCGTCGTTGTAGACGATCACCGTGACCGTCACGTCAGGAGTCTGAGTCATCGCTGAGCCGCCTCCTCGGGCGTCGGTGCCGGGGTGCGCTCGTCGACCGGGGTGACGGGCGGCAGGGAGTCCTCGCTCTCGCCGAGGAAGACGCGGCGTACGACCCGTTCGGCCGCGCGCCCGTCGTCGTACTCGCAGAAGCGGTGGCGGAAGGCGCGCCGCGCCTTGGCGGCCGTCTCGTCGCGCCAGGCGTCGGAGGTGAGGAGCTCCGTCAGCTCCTCCTGCGTGCGCGCCACCTTGCCGGGCGCCTCCGCCATCAGGTCGAAGTAGACGCCGCGTGTCGTCGCGTACGTCTCCCAGTCGTCGGCGTAGATGACGATCGGGCGGTCGAGGTTGGCGTAGTCGAACATGATCGACGAGTAGTCCGTGATCAGTGCGTCCGCCGCGAGCGCCAGCTCCTCCACGGGGTCGTACGACGAGACGTCGATGACGCGGCCGCTCTTGCGCAGGCCGGCCAGCGGGGAGGCCGCGCCGCCGTAGAAGTAGTGGCCGCGGACCAGGAGGACGGTGTCCTCGCCGAGCCGGTCGGCGAGGGTCGCGAGGTCCAGGCGCGGGGTCCAGGCCGCCTCGTAGTCGCGGTGGGTGGGCGCGTAGAGGATCGCCCGTTTGCCCGGCGCGATGCCGAGCTTCTCGCGGATCGCGCGGATGTCGGCGGCGGTCGCGCTGTAGTAGACGTCGTTGCGCGGGTAGCCGTAGTCGAGGGACGTGTAGTGCGAGGGGTAGGCGCGCTCCCACATCTCCGTGGAGTGGCCGTTCGCGGAGACGCTGTAGTCCCACCGGTCGACGCGGGCCAGCAGGTCGTGGAAGTTCAGGCCCTTCGCGGCGGCCGGGTAGTCGAGCTGGTCCAGGCCCATGCGCTTCAGCGGCGTGCCGTGGTGCGTCTGGAGGTGGACCGAGTCCGGGCGCTTGACGATCGCGTTGGGGAAGTTGGCGTTGTTGACCAGGTACTTGGCGCGCGCCAGCACGTCCCAGTAGCGGCGCGTGCCGGGCACGACGTGGTCGGTGCCGGGCGGCAGCAGCGGCACGTTCACCGCCGAGACGACCCACACCGGGTGGATGTGCGGGGCGAGTTCGGCGAGCTTCGCGGCGATCGCCGCCGGGTTGCAGGCCACGCCCCGGTCCCAGTACGCCGTGAACACGGCGAGGTTCGGGTCGACGGGACGCTCCAGCGCCCTGCGATAGCGCAGGTCGCGGACCTTCACGCCCACCTTGTGCTTGCGCGCGACGACCGCCGACCGCAGCTTGCGCCGCTGCTGGTTCGCCGTCTGGAACGTGCGGTACTTCGTGTACGCGTCCTCTTCGAGGATGCGGCGCCGCACGCCTTCCAGGCCGCCGGGATGCCCGTGCCCCTCGGGTCGCCAGGTGACGGCCGCCTTCGACGCGCGGTGGAAGAACTCCCTGCGCACCGGGTCCGGCAGGTTCTCGCGGGCGACGACGCGCAGGCAGTCGCCGACCATCACGTCGTAGAGCGCGGCGCGCGGAGCCGTGGGCAGGCCGCGGTCGGCGGCGAGGCGCAGCAGCGACTCGTAGCGGTCGATGACGCCGTACCGCTCCTCGGGCGCGCCCTTCGGCAGGCTCTCGGCACGCAACTCCCTGATGTTCAGAGCCACTTGGTCGAGCGTGGCGACGCGGTCGGCGAGGAGCAGCGCGGCGTACGCGGCGAACGTCTCGTCGTCGACGGCCAGTTCGTCGCGGTGCGCGCGCCAGAAGTCGGCGCGCAGCACGCGGTTGCCGAGCAGCGGCGTGACCTTCAGGAGGTTCGGGCAGTCCGCGAGCGGCAGGTCGCGGCGGCCCTGCTTGGCGAGGTGTTTCCCGTCGGGGCTCGGCATGCCCTGGTGCCGCCACGTCGAGCGCACGTGGTCCACGGCGAGGACGTCCACGCCGTCCGGCAGGTCGGCCGCACGGTCCGTGACGGCGCGGGGCGCGCCCGTCGGCACGCTGTCCTTGCTGTGCACGAAGTGCAGCCACCGGCCGGCCGCCCGCTCGGCGCCCGCGGCGCGGGCCGCGCCGTCGCCCGTGCCCTCGGGCAGCGGGACGACGGTGACGCCGGGCCGGTCCGCGGCGGCGGCCTGCGCGGAGGCGCCGACCGCGGCGACGACCACCTCGACGCCGGGTGACGCCTGCGCGGCGAGGGCGTCCAGGCAGGCGCCGAGGTGGCCCTGCACGTTGCGGCCGTGGACGATGACGCTCAGCTGCGGCTCGTTCGGCATCTCGGTGTCCCCCTCGTGTGTGCTCATGCGGTGGCCGTCCCTCGGTGGGCGAGCATCCGGTCGACGACCCGTCCCGCGGCCCCGCCGTCGTCCAGGTCGCAGAACTCGGCGCGGAACGCGTCGTACGCCTGCGCGTAGGGCTCACTCGTCGCGTCGAGGTCCTTCAGCGCGGCGATCAGCTCGTCGGAGGTGGGCACCAGCGGGCCCGGCGCGCGCTTCTCGAAGTCGAAGTAGAAGCCGCGCAGCCGGTCGCGGTAGTGCTCCAGGTCGTACGTGAAGAACAGCATCGGACGGCCCGTCACCGCGAAGTCGAACATCACCGAGGAGTAGTCGGTGACGAGGACGTCGGCGATCAGGAGCAGGTCCATGATGTCCGGGTAGCCCGCGACGTCCCACACGAAGCCGTCGCCCGCGCCCGGCACCGGCTCCACGATGTGCGCGTGCGGCCGGACGAGGAGGACGTGGTCGTCGCCGAGCTCCGCGCGCGCCTTCGCCAGGTCGATGCGCAGGTCGAGCAGGAAGCCGCCGCGGTGGCGCTGCTTGTCCTCGCGCCACGTCGGCGCGTACAGGACGACCTTCTTGCCCTCGGGCAGGCCGAGGACGCGGCGCACCTCCTCGGCGCGCTTGGCGCGGTCGGGGGCGAGCAGCACGTCGTTGCGCGGGTAGCCCGCCTCCAGGAGCTCACCGTCCGTGCCGTTGCCGCCATCGCCGCCGTTGTCGCCGTCGCCGCCGAACCGGAAGGCGCTGCGCATGATCGGCGTGCTGAACCGGTTGGGGGAGAGCAGCATCGTCCACTGCTTGCGCTCGCGGTCCAGGTCCTGGAGGTACTGGGTGCTCGCGAAGTGGTCGTTGTCGAAGTCGAAGCCGATCCGCTTGAGCGGGGTGCCGTGCCAGGTCTGGACGATCTGCTGGCCCTCGCGCCGCTCCAGCCAGCGCGGGAAGTGCGTGTTGCCGACGATGTAGCGGGAGCGGGCCATCGCCTCGTAGTACTCGGGGCTGTGCACGCGGACCGCCCGCGCGGTGGCCGGGACCTCGCACTGGCCGTCCTTGACGACCCACAGGTGCTCGACGGGCAGCCCGCGGCGGACCATCTCCTCGTGGATGGCGCGCGGTGAGTCGCCGTACATGCGGCCACCGAACACGTCGTACAGGACGGCCTCGCGCAGCGGCTCGTGGCGGGCGGCCGGGTAGGCCTCGGTGCGCAGCCGGGTCTGGCGGTGGCGGCTGCGCTCGTCGGGGCGCAGCTCGGAGTGGGCCATCAGCGCCAGCTGGTCGTACTGGCGGGCCTGCAGCTCGACGCGCTTGCCGTGCGCCTCCACCTCCACGGGGAGGTCGCCGTGGACGGGCGGGGCGAGCTGGACGGCGGTGCGGGAGCCGTCCGGCTTCTGCACGGACGGCCACCAGAAGCCGGCGCGGAGCGGGGTCGCTCCGGCGTAGCGGTGGGTGGGGGCGGGCACGAAGCTCGCCTCGAACCGGCCGTCGGCGGCCTTCGCCGGGAACGTGTACTCGTGGCCCGACCAGGTCTGGCGGAGCACCAGCTCCAGGTCGTGGGCGCCGGGCGCGGGGTAGCTGCCGGTGAGGGTGACGGTGCCGTTCGGGCCCACGGAGACGTGGTCCACCAGGGGCTGGACGGGCTGGTCGCAGAGCTGGAGGTAGCCTCCCGGGCTGCGCCGGGCGTAGACGGTGCGGGAGCTGTCCCCCTGCGCGAACTGGGCCCCCGAGAAACCCTCGCGGTCGTCCAGGATGAGGGCGAGACGGGTGGACGGGGGCTCGGACCCGGATTCGGAGCCTGTACCTGTACCGGTGACGATCTCGACCGACATGTCCCAGCGGGCGATCGAGCGTTCCGCCTGGGTCGGGCGCAGGCGTTCGTGATCCTCGCGGACCTCCGTCAGGGCCGCCGTGCTCACGCGTGCCGTGAACGGGACGCGGCCGTCCTTCGGGACGTCGAGGTCCAGCGGCGCCGTCACGATCGTGCCGGACTCGCGGTGCCGCATGCGCAGCCGGGGAGCGCCGTCGGGTGCGGCGCGCAGGATGCCGCGTACGAGCAGGTCAGGGCCGTCGGCGCGGACTTCGAGGGCGCGTGCGTGCGCCGTCTCCACGCGGATCGCGAGCTCGCCGTCCCGGATCTGCGGGGCGACACGGACGTCCTCGGTGACCCAGTGCGCGGGCGGCGTCTGGCCGGAGCCCGTGCCCGCGCCGTACAGCGGGCCGCGCCGCGGCGTCGAGCCCGTACCGGCCACGGCGATCCGCACGTACCAGAGCCCGTCGACCCACTTGCCGCGGTGCCGCAGCCGCGCGGGGTTCACCAGCGCGCCGAAGCCCGCCCAGTCGGCGTGCCGGAACTCGGCGCCGGACGCCACCGTCGCCTCCGGGTCGAGGTGGCTGCGCGCGGGCACGAGGACCGTGCGGCGGCTGCCCTTCTCCTTCAGGATCAGCGACTTGAGCGCCTTGCTCCGCGACTCGGCGCCGATCTGCCGCGGGAACGCCCAGCCGGACAGCCACAGCTTGCCGTCGTGCCAGGCGGCCTCGTCGAGGCGGCTGCGCAGCCGCAGCTCGGGGTCGAGGCGCAGGACGGCGTCCGGGACGGGGTCGGTCGGGTCGAGGAAGGGGTAGTCGGCCTTGGGGTGCAGCGTGCCGGTGACGGGGATGGACCCGGGGTGCTCCTTCTCGAACTCCAGCTGGCCGATCAGCTCGTCCATGCGCCGGTGCACGGTCAGGTACAGCTTCAGCTTGTGCGGCACGTGCAGGGCGCGCACCGCGTCCTGGCCGATCTCGCGGACCAGGCGGCCCACGTGCTCCAGGAACGCCTCCTGGTACGCGGCGTCCGAGCCGGGGAGCACCTTCCAGAAGAGGGGGATCTCCTCGGCGAGGGCGTTGTTGTCGTAGACCTTCAGGTGCTCGGCGTACATCGGGTCGTCGTCGACGCGGGCGAGCATGAACTCGCGGACCATGCGGATCGACTTCACGCGGTCGATGAGGCCCTGCGGGTTGGTGCGGTTCTGCGTGATGGAGCGCTCGCCGATCTCGCGCTCGCGCCAGTTGTAGATGGGCTCGCTGAGCACGTCCACGGAGTCGGCGAGGTAGTGCGCGGGAACGCTGACGGGCGCGTCCTCATAGAGCATGGCCTCCGGGTACGCGAGGCCGTGCCGCTCCCAGAAAGTGCGGCGGTACACCTTGTTCCACGCGGTGCGGTCGGTGAGCAGCGGGCGGAACTTCGACACGTGCGTGCGCAGCCGGGTCGCCGCGAAGGGCACGCGGTGCACGGGCGACTGGACGTGTCCGGCGGAGCGGAAGCGGGTGACGTTGCCCGCCACGAAGTCCGAGCCCGTCTCGTCGAGCGTCTCGGTCATCAGCGCGTACGCCGTGGCGGGCAGGGTGTCGTCGCTGTCCACGAACGCGAGGTACTCGCTGTGCGGGGACATCTCCCGTACGCCCGTGTTGCGCGCCGCGCCCAGGCCCTTGTTCTCCTGGGATATCAGCCGGAACCGCGGATCGGCCGCCGCGTAGGCCTTCGCGATGACCGCGCTGCCGTCCGTCGACCCGTCATCGACCATGATCACTTCGAAGTCCGTGAACGTCTGTGCCGCCAGGGACTCCAGGCACTCGTCGAGGTAGAGCTCGACGTTGTAGACGGGGACGACAACACTCAGCCGTGGCTGCACGCGCACTCCTTCTGTTGCTAAACGCTCCCTAAGTGTAAGGATGGGCGTATTGATGCGACAA
Source organism: Streptomyces sp. NPDC093510 (assembly GCF_040683555.1). NCBI lineage: Bacteria > Bacillati > Actinomycetota > Actinomycetes > Kitasatosporales > Streptomycetaceae > Streptomyces > Streptomyces sp. NPDC093510. Next base: position 2,917 of record NZ_JBFBEE010000045.1, on the reverse strand, counting down.
AAGGGATACGGACTCGGGCTTCGAGGTCAGCCCTTGCCGCCTCCCGTGAACCGCTCGTACTCCCTCATCACGTCCTCCGTGGGACCGTCCATCCGCAGCTCGCCGCGCTCCAGCCACAGCACGCGGTCGCAGGTGTCGCGGATCGACTTGTTGTTGTGGCTGACCAGGAAGACCGTGCCCGCGCGCTTGCGCAGCTCCCGGATGCGGGCTTCGGAACGCTTCTGGAAGGAGCGGTCGCCGGTGGCAAGGGCCTCGTCGATGAGGAGCACGTCGTGGTCCTTGGCGGAACCGATGGAGAACCGCAGGCGTGCCGCCATGCCCGACGAATACGTCCGCATGGGCAGGGTGATGAAGTCGCCCTTCTCGTTGATCCCGGAGAAGTCGACGATCTCCTGGTAGCGCTCCTTGATCTGGTCGCGGGACATGCCCATCGCGAGGCCGCCGAGGTGCACGTTGCGCTCGCCGGTCAGGTCGTTCATCAGGGCCGCGTTGACGCCGAGCAGGGAGGGCTGGCCGTCGGTGAAGATGCGCCCGCGCTCGACGGGAAGCAGCCCGGCGACGGCCTTGAGCAGCGTGGACTTGCCCGAGCCGTTGGTGCCGATGAGGCCGATGGCCTCGCCCTTGTGCGCGGTGAAGGACACGTTCTTGACGGCGTGCACCTTGCGTACGCCGCCGGAGTCGCTCCGTTTCAGGATCCGGCCGAGCGCGGCGGTCGCGGCGCCGCGACCCGCCGTGGCGCCGGCGCCGTGCACGCGGTAGACGATGTCGACGGCGTCCACGATCACGGTGGGGGCGCTGTCGTCCATGGTTCCTGTCTCAGCCACGGCCGTACGTCTCCTCTGCCTTCCAGAAGTAGATGAACCCGCCGACTCCGGCGAGCAGCGCCCAGCCCAGGGCCCAGGCCCACACGTGGTGCGGGAGCTGCTCCGCGCGGAAGGTGTCGATGAGCGCGAACCGCATCAGGTCGATGTAGACGGCGGCCGGATTGGCCTCCAGGACGGTCTGTACGACGCGCGGCAGGTGCTGGTCCCTCAGGACGGCGTCGATGCTCCACATCACCCCGGACCCGTACATCCAGGTGCGCAGCACGAACGGCATCAGCTGGGCGATGTCCGGCGTCTTGCTGCCGAGCCGCGCCATGACGAGCGCCAGACCGGTGTTGAACGTGAACTGCAGTGCGAGGACCGGCACCACCAGCAGCCAGGACGCCGTGGGCGGGACGCCGAAGCAGAGCAGGATCACGAGCAGCGCGCCCATGGAGAAGAGCAGCTGCTGGAGCTGTTGCAGACAGTACGAGATGGGCAGCGAGGCCCGCGGGAAGTGCAGGGCGCGGACCAGGCCGAGGCTGCCGGAGATCGCGCGCGTCCCCGCCATCACGGACTGCTGCGTGAAGGTGAACACGAAAACCCCGGTGACGAGGAACGGGACGTAGTCCTCGACGTCGCGCTTGGTGTTCATCAGCACGCCGAAGATGAAGTAGTAGACCGCCGCGTTCAGGAGCGGGGTCATCACCTGCCAGAGCTGGCCGAGCTTGGCCTGGCTGTACTGGGCCGTCAGCTTGGCGGTCGCGAAGGCGGTGATGAAGTGCCGGCGCTGCCACAGCTGCCGTACATAGGCGGGCAGGGAGGGTCGGGCGCCGCTGACGCTCAGGCCGTACCGGTCGGCGAGCTCGGCGGGGGAGAGGGGGGTCGTCGTGACGGGGGGCGGGGACGGCGGGGCTGCGTCGAGTACCTGGCTCACGTCCGTTGCTTTCGCTCGGGGAGGCGGGGAGGCTGGGGCGTACGTCGGGACGGGCCCGTATCGTCGCAACGCCGAGCGTAGGACGACGCGACGTCGGAACGCAACCGTATCGTCGTGACGCTTTATGCTGGTCGCATGACGACGAGCAGGCCACAGGGTGAACAGCCGCGCCGCAGGGCGCCCGCCGGGGCGGCCGTGCTCCGCGAGGACGTGACCGAGGCGATCCGGGCCGCCGTCTTCGAGGAGCTCGCCGCCGTCGGGTACGCGCGCATGTCGATCGAGGGCATCGCGCGCCGCGCGGGCGTCGGTAAGACGGCCGTCTACCGCCGCTGGCGGTCCAAGCTGCACCTCGTGCTCGACCTGGTGTCGGCGATAGCGGTACACGGTCTACCGGCGCCGGACACCGGCTCCCTGGAGGGCGACCTGCGACTCCTCTACGAGGTGACGTCGCGCGCCCTGCGCCACCCCGTCGCCTCCCAGGTCATCCCCGACCTCCAGGCCGAGGCGGCACGCAACCCCGAGATCGCGGAGGCGCTGCAGGAGGCGCTGCGGGAGGGGCAGCACGGGGTGGCGAGCGGCATCGTGCGGGCGGCTGTGGAGCGGGGCGAGATGCGGTCCGGCGTCGACGAGGACCTGGCACTCGACCTTGTCTCCGGGCCCCTCTACTGGCGCTCCGTGGTGGTACGGACGAAGCTGCCGAAGGGGTACGTGGGGAGGCTGGCGGGGGCTACGGCGGCGGGGTTGCGGGCGCTGTGAGCGGCACCGGCCGCGCGGTGCGTGAGGCACGCCCGGGCGCCTCCGCCCGAACCGCGCCTAGACGGTGCCTGCGCGGCGCTTGCGGGCCTTGAGGGCCAGTGCGATGCCGGCTGCCAGGGCTGTCAGCCCCGTCGGCACGCTGATGAGGGCCTGCTGGAGGCTGTCGGGGATGAAGATGCTGGCGATGTTTGCGGCGAGTGCGAGGAGGAGGACGAGCCAGAGGGTGGTCTTCATGCGGGAGGGGCTTCCTTTGCTGGACACCGAAGTTGATCTAGAGGTGAGTAGTCTGCCTGGTGGGGGCGGGGACGTTGGTGGGCCCGCGCCTCTGACGGTGACCGGGGCCGCCCGGTTTTAAGCGGATTGTGGCGCCTCCGGGCCGGCAGTAAAGGGCGCTCCTGCGTCGCGTCGGCTCCGCCGATTC
>NZ_JBFBEE010000044.1:0-51356 GCF_040683555.1 Streptomyces sp. NPDC093510 | reverse complement strand
CTCGTATGCAGAGCATCTGCATACGAGGGCCGGCGCCTTCTTCACGGCGGGGTCAGCTCACTGCTTGGAGGCCGCTCCAGCCGTCGGCTGCGACGGTGACGGCGTCCCCCAGGCCCGTCGGGGTGAGGCGGGGGTGGAATCGCAGGCCGGCGGTCGTGGGGGTGGTGGACCACAGGTCGGGCCGGCCGTCGTTGTCGGCGTCGCCTGCGGAGGCAAGGAGCGGGGCGGCGGCCGGGCTCCAGCCGGTGGCCACGCGTACCCGTGCCGCCGTGTCGCCGAATCCCGCGCCGTCGGGTCCCGTTCCCTGGGCGAGGAAGAGTTCGCCGGTGGACTTCTTGCGGGCCAGCAGGTCGGGGTGGCCGTTCTTCGTGACGTCGCCCGGGGCGGCCAGGTCGTAGTCCTCCCAGCTGCTGTCGCCGATGAGGACGGGCTCGGCGTACTCGTCCAAGTAGCCATAGGGGTGGCCATAGTAGAGCCAGAGGTGCTTGCCTTCCTTGACCAGCAGGTCAGGGAAGGACGGCAGGTCCCATTCGCCGATCTCGCCGTCGCCGTCGAGGTCGGTGGGCCCGTCGATGTCACCGACGGCGAGGATCTGGTCGGCGTTCTTGAAGTGGTCGTCGGCTTCGTCGGAGACGGTGAGGTCCAGGCGTTCGCCCTCGCAGGAGGAGCCCTCACCGGCTTCGCCGAGGCTGGTGCACATATATCCGAAGCCGTTGTTGGGATACATGTGCAACTGGCGGGAGCCCTTGGCGCCGGTGGTGGCGATGAGGTCTTCGTAGCCGTCGCCGTTCCAGTCACCGCGGTGGCTGGTCAGGGAGTGGTCGAAGGAGTGCTGGGAAGCGGGGGCCGGGGTGGCCAGACGGCCGTTGCCGATGCCCGGGTGCAGGGTGAGTCCGCCCTGCGTGCGCAGGGCCAGCAGGTCCGGATTGCCGTCGCCGTTGAGGTCGCCGGGCTCGTCCGGCTGCCCGGGGGAGTCGGCGTAGAAGGAGTAGACGGCCGTATCGGAGCGGTTGTTCGCCCTGTCGAGGGAGCGGACGACGAGGCGGTGGGGGCCCGCGGAGGGCGGAGTGAGTCTCACAGTGGCGCCGGCTCCGGGCTGGGCGGGGGCGATGCTGCGCACGGTGGGGTCCCAGTCGCTCCAGTACTCGTACTTCACCACGTCCTTGACGCCGCCGGCGGAGAAGGCGAAGGTGCCTTCCGTGCGGGCCGCCGCGGTCTTTTCGGGCTTGCCGGCATCGCCGTCAGGGAACTGGGCAGAGGTCGCCGACGGCGGGTGGGAGGGCCGGTCGGGGTCGAAGGCGAAGCGGCAGCCGGGGGCACCGAGAGCGGGGCGCCAGTCGGAGGCCGCCTTGCCGTCGCGGGCCTGCACCTTCCAGGAGAAGCTGCCGTTGGCCGCGCCGATGTGCTTGCCGAGCAGGGCCTTGGAGACAGTGGTACGCGCGACGCCCTTGTTGGAGACCTTCACATCGCGGTTGACGATGAGGCCGGGGTCCGCGTCGTGCTTGCCGGTGGGCCACAGGTGGAACCGGGCGGTGACGGTGCCGCCGTCCGGATCGGAGACCCTCGCGGTCAGTTGGACGTCGGTGTTGCCGAGCGTGACATGGGTGCCGTTGTCGCCGCAGCGGCCGCCGGTCATAGTCGAGGGCACGGTGTCGACGGCGGCGGGCAGGTTCGGGGTGCTGTTGTAGGTGGTGGAAAGCACCGCGGTCCGGGCGTCGAACTTCTTCCACGACTCGGAATTCGACTCATCGGCGCGCAGGCCCAGCGCCAGCTTGCTCCATTTCCCGGCGGCCGCCTTGGCGGTGACCTTGGTGGTGTCGAACTCGAGGTTGCCTGCGGGGCAACTGCTGGACCACCCCTTGGCGCCGTTGACCGTCGCGTACTTCTCGTGCCAGGCGGGCTGCCTGTTCCATGTCGTCGCCGAGGAGATCGCCGCGGTGAGCCACAGCTGGACCGGCTTCTTCCTGCACGACCACGAATGCGTGTTCTTGATCCGCATCGTGGAGGAAGTGATCTGCTTGCCGTGCAAGGAGCGCGGATTGAACTGGATGAAGGACCGCCAGGTGCCCCCGGTCTCCGACTCGTGCCCGACCCGCGCCACGTGCGAGGAGTGATTCCAGTACGAGGTGCCCGGGTGCTTCTTGGAGACCGAGGTCCAGCCCAGGCGCGGGCTGGAGACGGAGGGGTCGATGTAGACGGGGTAGACCGTCTCCGGGTGCGTCAGCAGGTTCTGGTCGGGGGTCAGGCGCATCTCCCCGCCGTCCACGTGGATCGGCATGCGGGACTCCTCGGCGCCTTCACGCGGCTCGAAGACGTCCTCACCGGCACGCACCGGCGTGCTGTCCGCGGGCCTGGCGCGCACCGGCGTGCTGTCCGCGGGCGTGGCGCGCACCGGCGTGCTGTTTGCGGGCTTGGCGCGCACCGTGGCCTTGCGTACGTCCGCGGGAGCGTGGGCGGCGCCGGCCGTGGGAGGTGCGGAGGAGTCCCACATGGTCGGGGTCGGGGCGGTGAAGACGACCTTCCCCGCCGGGTTGCGGGCGGTGAGGTTCCCCGCCTCGTCGGTGCGTACGTCAACGCCCTTACTGTCCAGGGCGAAGCGCAGGGTCTTGAGCGCGGGGTTGCGGGCCGCGTCGGCGTTCTTGACGACGAGGACCTGCTGGAAGCCGGCCGCCGAGGCCCGCAACTTGACGTCCACGCCGGGCAGTACGTCGGGATAGGTGGCCGTGTCCGCCTCGACCTTCGGCGCGGGGAGCTCGCCGGGCCAGCCCACGCTCATGGACCGGCCCTCACGCGTGACGGCGGCCAGCGGGGTCTTCGTTCCGCCGCCGGAAAAGCGCACGCCCACCGAGGCCGCCCGGGGAGCGAACGTGCCGTCAGGGCGCTCGACCAGAGTCTCGTCGATGTCGACGAGCCTGCCGTCCTGCCTCGTCCGCAGGGGAACCGTCGCGGTGTCCTGGGTGAAAGTGCCATCAGGGTTCGCGTACACCGTGGCGTACTCGGTGCGCCGCGAGAGGACTTCGACCCGGTCCCCGCCGCGGGCGGCCTGCCGCGAGGCGGTGGTCTCCTCGTCCTCGTCCGGTCCTGAGGCGCTTGTCCCGCTGCTGCCTGCGGGCCGGGGGCCGGCCACGGCCGCCGGAGCGGAGGTGACCCCGATCCCTGCCGACAGGGCGCCAACTACCAGGGCCGCAAGCCCTATTCGCCATCTGGAATGCGGACGACAAGGCATGCGTCTTCCTCTTCATTCAATCCTCGGAAACCCGGGCAAGTAAAGCACGTGTCAAGAACAACCTTGCTTCCGGCGTCAGTCGCGGCCATTCCGACGCCGACTTACTTGACGTAGAACGCCAGGTCAAGGGACTTCTGTCGGTAACTCTCATGTCGAAGGTCATGCCGCCGATATGCATCAATACCCATGCCACGAACGAGTAAAGGGCGTGCTAAGTTCTCCGGCGTCCATCTGCCCTTGATGCGGGAGCTTTTGAAGAATGCGTGCGTCTTCTCGAATAAACTCCGGGTGCCGGCCCGGGCGTTCGGACCGGAGAAGGCGCCGCATCCGACGCGTGGTCACCACGCTGACGGCGACAGCCCTGCTCAGCGGATTGCTCACCGCCGAGACTCTGGCGATGACCAGGCTTTCCCTGCGCGAGCTGCAGACCACAAAGCCCGTCCCGGTCACGCCGGTCGAGGGGAACAGGAAGACCGCGGGCGACGAGGCGGACAAGAAGGCGTGGCGGAGCGTTCCTGATGCGGCCTGGCCCAAGCCGGGCACGGCCTCGGCCGAGATGTCGGCCCCGGGCCGGAAGAAGAAACTGACACCGGGTTCCCTGCCCGTCGACATCACCCCGATCACCCCTATCGCCGCGGCCAAGAAGCAGGGCGGCGGCGCGGGCAATTCGGTGTCCGGCGAAGTCGCCGTAGAGGTACTGGACCGCAAGAGCACCGAACGGGCCGGCGTCTCCGGAGTTCTGCTGTCCGTCGAGTCCGACGGCGGTGACGCCGAACTCGGCATCAACTACGCGTCGTTCCGCAACGCCCTTGGAGCCGACTGGGCATCGCGCCTGACGCTGACCCGGGTCCCGCAGTGCGCGCTGACCGCCCCCGGCGCGGACGACTGCGCACCCGCTCCGGTCGAGACGGCCCACAACGACGCGGACAAGCAGACCCTCAGCGCGCGCGTCGACCTCGGGGAAGGGGCCGCCGACGTGGCGCCGAACTCGCAGACGAAGAGGAAGCCCGCACAAGACAAGCCCGGCACGCCCGGCACGCCCGCCGAGGCCGACTCCGCCGAGGCCGACTCCGACTCCGCCAAGCCGGGCGGCGCCAAGGCCGAACCCACCAAGGCGGACGCCACCAAGAGTCGGCCCGTCAACGCCAGGTCCGTCAACGCCGAGTCCGTCAACGCCGAGTCCGTCAACGCCGAGTCCGCCGCCACCCAGCCCGCCACAGACGAGTCGACCGCCAAGCCGGCCCGCCGCGCGCGCTCCCTGTTCGCCGTGCAGGCCGCCTCCTCCGGCGCCGGGGGAGGCGGCGGAGACTTCCGAGCCACCCCCCTGTCGCCGTCCGGCTCGTGGGAGGCCGGCGACTCGTCCGGCGGTTTCTCCTGGACGTATGACCTGAACACCCCAGACGTCCCGGGGGAGATGGGCCCCGAACTGTCCCTCGGCTACTCCTCCTCCTCGGTCGACGGGCGCACCGCGGCGACCAACAACCAGGCCAACAACGTCGGTGACGGCTGGAGCCTGGAGCCCGGCTTCATCGAGCGCCGCTACACGTCCTGCAACGCGGACATGAAGGACGGCAACAACAAGGCCAAGAACGGCGACCTGTGCTGGGGCGGCCACAACGCCGTCCTGTCGCTGGGCGGCTCCACCACCGAGCTCGTCCGCGACGACGCCACGGGCACCTGGAAGCCGCAGCAGGACGACGGCAGCAAGGTCGAACTGGTCAAGGACGCGAGACGCGGGAACGGCGACAACGACGGCGAGTACTGGAAGGTCACCGACACCGCGGGCATTCAGTACTTCTTCGGCTACCACAAGCTGCCCGGCTGGACCTCGGGCAAGACCACCACGAACGCGACCTGGACCGTCCCGGTCCACGGCAACCACGCGGGCGAACCGTGCCACAAGGACACCTTCGCCGACTCCTGGTGCCAGCAGGCCTGGCGCTGGAACCTCGACTACGTCCTCACCCCGCACGGCGACGCCATGGCCTACTACTGGGGCAAGGAACAAAACCGCTACGGCCGCAACGTCAGCCTGAGCAGCGGCAGTTCGACGGCCACGCCCTACACCCGCGGCGGCTACCTGAAGAAGATCGAGTACGGGCTGCGCCACGACGACCTGTACACGGGAACGCCCGCGGCGAAGGTCACCTTCACCACCGCCGAACGCTGCCTGGCCACCTCCTCCTTCGACTGCGCGGCCACCAAGTTCACCGCCGCCAACGCCAAGCACTGGCCCGACGTGCCCTACGACCAGCACTGCAAGTCCGGCGACGAGTGCAAGAACCGCTACAGCCCCTCCTTCTGGTCCCGCAAGCGCATCACCGACATCACCACCGAGGTCCGCGCGGGGACCGGCTACCAGAAGGTCGACTCCTGGAAGCTGACCCACTCCTTCCCCTCCACCGGTGACGGCTCCTCACCCGCCCTGTGGCTCAAGAGCGTGCAGCACACCGGCCACACCGGCGGCACCAGTGAGACCACGCCCGCCGTCACCTTCCGCGGCACCCAGCTGGCCAACCGCGTCGACAAGACCGGAGACGGCATTCCGCCGCTGATCCGCTACCGCGTGCACGCCATCGACACCGAATCCGGCGGCACCATCGGCATCACCTACTCCGCTCCAGAGTGCACGGCATCCAAGCTGCCCGCCGAGGAGAGCAACACCAAGCGCTGCTACCCCGTCTACTGGACCTCGCCGGACTCGCCGGGCGCCGACTACAAGCCCACCAAGGACTGGTTCCACACCTATGTGGTCACCCAGGTCCGCGAGGAGGACCATGTCGGCGGCGCCCCCGCCAAGCAGACCGACTACACCTACCTCGGCGGCGCGGCCTGGGCGAAGACGCAGGACGAGTTCACCGAGGCCAAGTACCGCACCCACGCCGACTTCCGCGGCTACGGGCACGTCAGGACGGAAACCGGCACCGGCGGCGACGGCACGAAGCTGCGCACCGAGACCCGCTACTTCCGTGGCGTTTCCGGCGCCCAGGTCAAGGACTCCGAGGGCGTGGAGGCCGGCGACCACCCCGTGTTCGCGGGCATGACCCGCGAGGAGGCCACCTTCGAGGGCGGCAAGCTCATCGAGGCGTCCGCATCCATCCCCTGGAAGTCGGCGGCCACCGCCACGCGCAAGCGTGGCGACGGGCTGCCGGCCCTGCAGTCCTTCGTGGCCGGTGACAGCCGGACGCAGACGTCACGCACCGCCGTGGGCGACACCTGGCGCCGCACCAAGGTCGAGCGGACCTACGACTCCTACGGCATGCCCGCCACCGAGTCCGACCACGGCGACACCGCCAAGTCCGGCGACGAGACCTGCACCACCACGACGTACGCCCGCAACACCAAGACCAACCTGGTGGAGCTCGCGGCCTCGGTGAAGACCGTCGCCAAGGCCTGCGGCACCACCCCCGACCTGCCCGACGACCTGATCTCGGAGAAGCGCACCTACTTCGACAACGCCACCACCCTGGGCGCCGCCCCCACCAAGGGCGACGTCACGCGCGCCGACGAGCAGAACGCGGCGGGCACCGGCTTTGTCACCGTCGAGCGGAACAAGACCGACCGGCACGGCCGCACCATCGAGTCCACCGACGCCACGGGCGCGAAAACCACCACCCAGTACACCCCGGCCACCGACTACGCCCCGACCAGGACCGTCCTCACCAACGCCCTCGGCCACACCGAGACCACCGAGTCCGAGCCGGGCCGGGGCCTGCCCACCGCGAAGATCGACGCCAACGGCAAGCGCACCGACTCCACCTACGACGGCATGGGCCGGGCCACGAAGGTGTGGGAGCAGGGCTGGACGAAAGCCGCCCACCCCGATACGCCCAGCAAGCAGTTCACGTACACGGTGACGAAGACCGAGCCGACCGTGGTCACCACGAAGACCCTGCGCCACAACGGTGACTACCGCACCGAGTACGCCTTCTTCGACGGCCTGCTGCGCGAGCGCGAGAGCCAGGCGCCCTCCGCCAACGGCGTCGGCCGGATCATCGGGGAGAAGAAGTACGACTCCCGCGGCCTGGAGTGGAAGACCTACGACGCCTACTACGCCACCGGCGACGCCTCCGGCACGCTGGTGACCGGCGACGACACCAAGACGCCCGACGCGATGCGCACCGTGTACGACGGGGCAGGCCGCACCACAGCCCAGATCCGCGAGAAGTACGGCGACGAACAGACCCGCGTCACCACCCGGCACGACGGCGACCGCACCACCGTGATCCCGCCCCGGGGCGACACGGCGACGACCACGGTCACCGACGTCCACGACCGCACCACCGAGCTGATCCAGTACACCGACGCCGAGCGGACCACGTCCCAGTCGACGACGTACACCTACACGCCCACCGGCAAGCACAAGACCGTCACCGACCCGAGCGGCGCGACGTGGACGTACACCTACGACCACCGCGACCGGGCAGTGAAGACCGACGACCCCGACAAGGGCACCACACACGTCACCTACGACGACGCGGACCGCCCCGTCACCACGACCGACGCCCGCGGCACCGAACTGACCACCGGCTACGACGCACTCGGCCGCAGGACCAAGCTGACCAAGGGCGACACACTGCTGTCCTCCTGGACATGGGACACCCTCGCCAAGGGCCGGCTCACCAAAGCCACCCGCCACGCCGGCGGCCAGGAGTACGTGGCCGAGACGACAGGTTTTGACGACCGCTACCAGCCCACCGCCACCAAGGTGACCATCCCCGCCAGGGAGGGCGCCCTCGCCGCCACCTACCAGTGGACGTACGGCTACAACGCCCGCACCGGCCTTGTGGACTGGACCCGCCAGCCCGCCCTGCCGGGACAGGCCGCCGAACGCGTCACCAACCGCTACGGCAGCAGCCTCCCCTACGACCAGCTCGTCATGACCGGCCCCACCGCGCCCGTCCTCGTCAACAACATCACCTACGACCCCTTCGGCCGCCCGCTGCGCACCGAGTACGGCCCCAAGGGACGCCACGTGTGGGACACCAAGGAGTACGACGAGCACACGGGCAACCTGATCCGCACCACCACGGACCGCGAGAGCGGGCCCTCCCGCATCGACGACGTCCGCTACGGCTTCGACGCGGCCGGCAACATCAACAAGCTCGTCACCGCCTCCGGCCAGGACGAGGAGCGCTCGGTGGACACCCAGTGCTTCACCACCGACGCGCTGCGCCGCATCACCAACGCCTGGACGGCGACGGACAGTTGCACGGCCAAGCCCGACGCCGGCGGCGAGGGCGGCACGGCCCCCAAGGTCGGCGGCCCGGACGCGTACTGGCACACCTTCACCTACGACGCCATCGGCAACCGCAGGACGGAGACCCAGCACAAGATCGACGGCGACCCGCTGGCCGCCCACGACGTCAAGCGCACCTACTCCTACGGCGAGAAGGGCGCGGGCAAGCGCCAGTTGACGTCCGTGAGCAACGAGACGGACGGCGAAAGGCACGAGGACACATACAGCTACGACGAGGCGGGCAACACCACCAGCCGCACCGCCGCAGGCCGCGAACAGGACTTGTCCTGGGACGCGGAGGGCCACCTGGCCAAGGCGGTCGAGGCGGGCAGGACCACGGACTACCTCTACAGCGCGGACGGCAACCGCATCCTGTCCAAGACACCGAACGCCACCACCCTGTACCTGCCGGGCGGCAACGAAGTCACCCTCAACAAGGACGGCACCAAGTCCAGCGCCCGCTACTACACCGCGGGGGACGAGACGGTAGCGGTAAGGACCGGCGGCCAGGTGAGCATCCTGCTCTCCGACCACCTGGGCACGGCCACCACCGCGGTCGTCCTCGGTGCGGGCCAGGCCATCACCCGCCGCAAGACGCACATCTTCGGCGGCCGGCGCACCGCGCAGTCCGTCAACTGGCCGGGCAACAGGGGCTTCGTGGGCGGCGCCACGGACACCACGGGCCTCACCCACCTGGGCGCCCGCGAATACGACCCCACGCTCGGCCGGTTCGTCTCGGTCGACCCGGTCATGGACACGGCCGACCCGCAGCAGATGCACGGCTACACCTACGGCAACAACAACCCGGTCATCCACGCCGACCCCGACGGCAAGTTCTTCGGCAGCTTCGTCAAGAGGCTCAAGAAGACGATCAACAAGATGGCCAAGACGGCCATCAGGGCGGTCAAGCGCTACACGAAGTGGTACGGCCGCCTCAAGCCGTACCAGAAGCAGCAGGTACGCATCGCCAACGCGTCGCGCGGCATCAGCGACAGGTGGTACCGCGGAATCGACAAGGGGCGGGCCAGAGCCCAGGCGGACGCGGCTGCGCGCGATGCACAGAAGAAGCGTGATGCGGAAAGAAGGCGACGGGACGGAGTTCTCGGCGGGCTCAAATCTGAATTGGGCGGCTGGGCGAGCAAGGCGAAGAAGGTCTGGAACAACTACACCGCAGGGGATACGAAGGGCATCTGTCTCAGCGGATCGGCTGGTTTCGGGTTCGGTGCGACGGCGAGCGTCTGTCTGGTCAACACCCGAAGGAAGGACGGAAAGACCGACTATGGGGTTTCGTTCTCCAAGGGATATGAATCGCCGTCTGTGGGCCTCAACGCAACGGTTGGACTCATGGGGAGCAATGCAACGGACTTCGAGCAGCTCCGAGGTGACGGGTGGGGCGGAACCATCGGCGGTGGCCTTGGCCCCGCCGCCTACCTGAGCCATGAAAGGGCCGTCGGCGCGAGGAACTATCGCGGCGAGCCAGTAGGATCGACGACTCTGAGCGTGGGAGTCGGGGCTGGTGCCGAAGCCGGACTCTCCAGTAGCAGCGGTACGAGGGTCGGAAAGCTGTTCACGTGGTGATGCCTCAGGAGATGCCCCTACCGTTCCTATCCGATGGAGAAACCGACATGACGGCATCCACCGTGACCGTACTGCTCGCCGAAGGCCGAGTCTCCTCCGATCCCAGTCTCCACACCCTGATCTTCTGTCTCCTCTTCGGAACGGTAGGCGTGATCCTGGCAACGGACTTCAGGGGGGCGGCCCACTACTTCGTGGATTTCGTTTCCAGGACCGTATTCGGCGGTCGAGGCGCTGCGACACCAAGAGTCGCGAGAGTTTCCGGACTCGTTATCGCCGTCATTTGTGTCGCCGGGCTCATCGCGGAGACGAGCCTCCTGTTTCGCTGATCAGCCCCCAATGGCTCGCCCCCTCCCAGCACCGCAGGCGCAGGGAGGGCGTCGGGCCGACGTGCTTGCACGGTGCGGATGAGCCTCGGGAAGAAAGGGTGTCACGTTCGACCACTTGCAGCGCCGGTGGATCCAGCGACGGCCAAGGAGCCCGCAGATGAGCAACGAACCGAAGTTGCCGGCGCCGCACAAGGGCTCACATGGAACAAGAACGGTCCCGGCGACGTACCTGCGCTGGCCGCTCTGCTCCTGGCCGTCACACGCTTCACGTGGCGTGCCGTGGTCCGTCCACGGGCCGACGTCCACACGAACGGTCTGTACGGCATCGGTTTCTGGGACCGTTGCTGGACCACGGACTACCTCTACAGCGCGGACGGCAACCGCATCCTGTCCAAGACACCGAACGCTCGGTGCGGGCCAGGCCATCACGCGGCGCAAGATGCACATCTTCGGCGGCCGGCGCACCGCGCAGTCCGTCAACTGGCCGGGCAACAGGGGCTTCGTGGACGGCACCACGGACACCACGGGCCTCACCCACCTGGGCGCCCGCGAATACGACCCCACGCTCGGCCGGTTCATCTCGGTCGACCCGGTCATGGACACAGCCGACCCGCAGCAGATGCACGGCTACACCTACGGCAACAACAACCCGGTCATCCACGCCGACCCCGACGGCAAGTTCTTCGGCAGCTTCGTCAAGAAGCTCAAGAAGACGATCAACAAGGCCAGAACCAAGGCGAAGGCGGACGCGGCGGCCCGGGAGGCACAGAAGCGCCAGGACGCCGAACGACGCCGCAAGGACAGCCTCTGGGGCAACATCAAGAAGGGCGAGTTCGGCGAGGCGTGGAACAAGACCGGCGGCAAGGCCGTCGCCCACGTCAAGGAACACTGGCGGGGGTATGCGCAGGGTGGTGCGTTCGTCATCTGTGTGGTCGGTAGCGCAGGCTATTGCGCCGGTGCGGGAGCGCTTCTACTTCTCGCTGACAACGGAGCCGACGTAGCGAACAACAATTTCAGCACGAAAAAGTTCATCACTCAGAGCCTATGGCTCGGCGCAGGTGCCGGAGCCGGTCGGATGCTTGCGGGCAGCTGGCGGGGCAGCGCGTTCACAAGGGGCCCTTCCGGGCCTCGGGCTCCCCTGTGGCGAGGCAACACCAGGCCCCCCGCGCCCAAGGGTGGCATCGACTGGGGGCAGACTGGACGCAATATGAGTACAAATGCTGGAATGAGCTGGGCCGGTTGTGGTGCCGGTGGGTTCAGTGGTGGTCAGGCGGCTTGCGGATGATCAGTACGTGGAGGGCGGTTCCGCGGCGTACGGAGAAGCCGGTGGTGATCGCTCGGCGTAAGAGCGGACCCATTGGGGGAATCCCTCTGGTGCTGGCTGCCGGGGTGTTTGGTATATGGGCCATAGCCAAGGGGTGGGACGGGAATGATCCCGGAGAGATGCCCTTCTTCGGGGCGGCTCTTCTCGCGATCATGCGGTTCGTGTGGCGCGCGATCGTCCGGCCCCGAGTTGACGTGTACGCGGATGGATTGCAGGTCATCGGTTTCTGGGCTCGCTATTGGATTCCCGGTGCGGCGGTTCGTCGTATCGAGCCCGAGGGTGGGATGCAGGTGATCACGACCGGTGGTGACGTCATCGAGGTGTTCGCGTTTTCGCGGTCTCTCTTGGATCGCGGTCAGGCGGCTGCTGGTGCGGTGCAGATGCGCCGCGCGAAGCCGGCCCGGCCGGGGCATCCGGATGAGGTGCCTGCTGTTCTTCGGAGCCCTGACTGGACGTGGGCGGACCTGCTGTTCGTGCCGATGCCCGTCCTTGCGCTGCTGGCGATGACCGGCGTCTACGGCACCTGGAACTGAACGGCTACCTCGGTAGAGCAATCGTCGGCCTTTTGTATGGCTTTTCTTGGGCCAGGTGAAACGCGCTATGAGCAGCAACGGCGGATCGGGGTGGGCCGCTTGCGGCGCCGGCGGATTCAGTGGCGGTCAAGGAATCTGAGGATGAGCAAGGAACCGGAATCGTCGGCGCCGCGCAAGGGCTCGCTGTTGACGACCGTGCGTCGCGGGAGTGGGCGGCACGGACCCAGCAGGTTGCGGTTGGCCGGTTCGGTTCCCAGCCTCCTTCCAACTCTGAAGGTCCTCCGGGAGGTCTCAGAGGCCTCGCTGTCACAGGCTCGCGAGCTGGCCAGGGAACTGAGCGACGGGGGCCTGGCACGCATCACCGATCCGGGCATGCTGATTGCGACCAACGAACGCGGCCATGTGCTGAAACGCCCGTCCAAGCCCGCTATAGCGAGAACAACACCTACCAGCTTGAGTACAGGGACGGGGTGGCTGAGCTGTACTACCAGACGCAGACGATCTCCCAGGAGAAGCTCCTCGGGGCGCTGCTCGGCTGGGCCGGTGTGAAGCCTGGCCGGCAGACCGGCTTCATGTGGAACAACATCGCTGAGGTGTTCGGCCCCATCGGACCGTGATACCCCGGAGCCGCTGACGGGTGCGAAATCGGGCTGACCAGGGCGGTCAAGGTTCGATGGCACGAACCGCGCAGCGGCCAACCTTCAGTGGCAACCGGTCAAAGATCAGTGGCACCGGACACTGTATTCACGCGGCCCACCCGGGTACGACTCCCCGCCCCCGCTTGTGACACCCCTCTGCCCCGAAACCGTGACCCCCAACAGGCGCGCTGGACCCCAGCGCCCTGATGGGATAGCCGAATGAACAGATTGGATTCTCTCCGCCCACCCCTCGCCGCGACTGCGGCCTTACCCCTGTCCTTCGCCGCGATCGCTCTACTGCTTACTGCCTGCGGGACGGAGCGCACGGACGCAGGGCACTCCGACACGAGTACGGCCGTGCCGTCGTCTTCCGCGCAGGTCGACGATCCGGGCAAGGACGGCGTACGCGTCACCTCGTTGACCTTCGCGTCAACTGCCCCCGCCCCCACCAAAAGCTCCCCTGTCTCCGCCGACGGCCTCGGCTCGGACTCGGGCATCTCGGCCGCCTACGAGGTCACCAACAAGAGTGACGAGACCCTGACCTACTCGATCGTCTTCACCTTCATGAGCCGTGACGGCGGAGCCATGGCCAACCAAACCGCGACCGTGCGCGACGTCGGCCCCGGGAAGACCGTGAGAGGCACCGTCCGGGCCGGAGGCCTACCACCCGCCACGCCGCGGGTGACCCAGGCCAAAGTGCTCGAAGTAACCAAAGTCCCCGCTGGCGAGGCACCGGCCGAGCCAGGCACATGCCCGGGCTCCGGGATCCGTGTCAGCACCGATCAGGGCGACGCGGCGATGGGACTGCGCGTCGTCGGCCTGCACCTCGAAAACTGTGGCACGCAGCCCTACACCGTAGAGGGCTACCCCCTGCTGGAGCTCCTGGACAAGGACCGCAAGCCCGTCCACGGCGTCAAGATCCTCGACGGCAGTGGCGAGATCACTACCGGTGCCGGGCCCGACGAGCAACCCCGACCTGTCACGCTCGGCCCCGGCGAATCGGCAACCGCCGGCTTGGTGTGGCGTAACACCACCGAGTCCGGTACGCCGGTGAACGTGCCGTACGTGCGGGTCCGGGCGAAGGCCGGCGCTGCCCCCGTGACAGTGACCCCGAACCTTGACCTCGGAACTACCGGAAAGCTTGGGGTCAAGCCGTGGGACAAGGCGGAGCCCTAGTAGTGCTTCGTTAGCTCTGTTCGTTGGTGCTGGTCAGGAGCATGTTGGGTGTGCGGACGCTTATGAAGTGGCCTGTCTGCGGGCGGCGTTGGGGTTGTTTGTGGCTGATGTGTTCGCCTCGGTGCCGCGTAAGGATCAGCGGGCCAAGGGTGAGTGCTATCTGCGGGGGCTGATGCTGGACGGTCGGCGCAAGTCGATCCAGCCGATGGCCGCCCGTCTGCCGGACGCTGACATGCAGGCCCTGCAGCAGTTCGTCAGCCAGTCGCCGTGGGACTGGACGCCGGTGCGCCGGCGGATCGCCAAGAGGCTGTGCCAGGTGATCCGGCCGCAGGTGTGGGTGGTCGATGACGTGTCGTTTCCCAAGTGTGGCCGGGAAGCGGTGGGGGTGGCCCGCGACGCCCGCTGAGCAACCGGGGCGGCCGACGGACAGGCCGCGCTCTGCGCCAGATAGGGCAGGTCGTAGGCTCGCTGTACGACGGTGAGGCGGCAGAGGAGGGGCCAGTGAAGATCGTGCTGCCGGGAGGGACCGGGCAGGTGGGCGGCGTGCTGCGTCGGGCGCTGACCGCTGCGGGCCACGAGGTAGTGGTTCTGACCAGACGCCCGGTGCGGGAGGGCGAGGTCCAGTGGGACGGCCGGACGCTGGGCCCCTGGGCGGAAGTGGTTGACGGCAGTGATGTCGTGATCAATCTGGCGGGCCGTAGCGTCAGCTGCCGTTACACCGACGAGAATCTCCGCGCCATGATGGACTCACGTGTCAACTCCGCACGCGTCGTGGGCCAAGCGATCGCCGACGCCCGGAAGCCACCCCGGCTCTGGCTCCAGATGAGCACCGCCACCATCTACGCCCACCGCTTCGACGCACCGAACGACGAGGCCACCGGCGCGATCGGCGGAGCCGAGCCAGGTGTCCCCGACTACTGGGCCTACAGTGTCGAGATCGCGCAGAACTGGGAGCGGGAGCAGGAGTGCGCCGCGACCTCGCAGACGCGCAAGGTGGCTCTGCGGTCGGCGATGGTGATGAGCCCTGACCGCGGCGGCGTCTTCGACTACCTGCTGTGGCTGGCGCGGCTCGGCCTCGGCGGACCGGTCGCAAGCGGCGCCCAGTACGTGTCCTGGATCCACGACCGTGACTTCGTCCGCGCCGTGGAGTTTTTGATCGGCCGGGACGACATCACCGGGGCGGTCAATCTCGCGGCTCCCGGCCCGCTGCCGCAGCGGGAGTTCATGCGTGCACTGCGCGGCGCCTGGGGCATGCCGGTCGGGCTGCCCGCGACGCAGTGGATGGCCCAGATCGGCGCCTTTGTTCTGCGCTCCGACACCGAACTCCTCCTGAAGAGCCGACGGGTGGTGCCCGGGCGGCTGAGGGATGCCGGGTTCATGTTCGACCACGGTGCCTGGCCGCAGGCGGCGGCCGACCTCGTGCGGCGGACGCGTCGTGAGAGGTCCCGCTCCCGACAGACAGCAGCACGCTCCTGACCGCCAGGTGCCCAACAGCGCGTATGGACGGCCACGTCTACCGGCTTTCGAGTCCGGCTGCTTCAGGTGAAGAGGGCGGGGAGGGCGTCGGCCACCGCGGCGGCGAGAGTGATAACCGCGGCGAAGGTGGCGGCTCGGGTGAGGACGGCAGGGTGGGAAGCACCGTCCGGGCGGGCGAGTATTCCCCTGCCAACGGCGGGCCGACAGCGGGGTGACGATCCCGGTCGAGCAGGAAAGGATGGGCCCGAGCGGCCTCCAAGTGCACGGCCGGTCCTCCGACACCCACTTACGTCGGTGCCTCGCCGCCCTGAAGATCAACCTCCGTCCACAGGTGCCTCTTTGCTCCTTCGAACAGGCCAGGCTGCGCAGGATGCCCCCGCTTTTGTGATCACGCCGGGGGGCGACCGTCTGTGACCGCGGCAGGGCAAATGTTTCCGCCACCCGTCCGGTCGATCTGCCGGTTGCCGGGCATCACGTTCCAGCCCGACCGTCACGGCGCGCCCCGACGGACAGGCCGCGCACCGCGAAGATGCTGGGCTCGGCGGCCCGGGTGTTCCTCCGGCGCCCGTCCGGCCCGTTGGCAGCTGGCCGGCCCGGTGGTGGCCTCAACACGGCCTCGGCGGGAGCCCGTTGTCAGTACGGTGCCCTGCATGAGCGAAAAGACAGAGCGGGTGCAGGTGGCGTGGGCCCGGCTCGAGCAGTGGCTGGCCGAGCACGCGCCGCTGTCGCACCGGAGTTTGCTTCCGCCGGCGCACGAGGAGGAGATCGTCGCGGCGGATGCGGAGCTGCGCCGGCAACTGGGCTTCGGGCTTCCTTTGGAGCTGGCTGCCCTGTGGCGGCTGTGCGGGGGAGTGGACCACCAGGTCATTGAGGAAGACGAACAAGGCGAGGTCGGCTCCGGAGCGTTTTTGCCCGGCGGGATCATCCTGTCCCCGAGCCAGGCACTGGGGCCCCGGCTTCCCGGCGTGGGGCAGAAGGATGGCTGGGACGGTCTGGCCGCGGTGCCGTGACTGACCCGTGACGAGGCCGGCCCCGAATCCGGTCACTGGGTGTCCGATGACGGGATGGGCCACTGGTACCTGAGCGAGCCGCCGGACGGCCCTCAATTTCCGTCGATGGGCGGCTACTTCGACGAAGTGTTCTGCACCCTCACCGAGGGGCCGGCCGACCGGATGGGATCCGATGTGCCCGGCCTGGTGTGGGGCTGCCTGATCTGGGACGACCCGACCCGGGAGCAGCCGTTCCGGACTCTGGATGAGGCATCCGTCCACTGGCGGCCGGTGCACTGACCGCGCAGCCGGGACCCCGCCGCCGCGTGGTGCGGTGGCGGGGCCCGTGATGCGATGGGGGCCGTCAGGGCTTGGCCATCGCGCAGACCAGGTCTGCCTTGGACGGGTCACCGCCCTTGAACAGGCGTTGCCGGATCCAGCAGGTACTTGTCCTTGTCGATGATGCGGAACTTCTTCCGAAACGGTGTGCAGAAGTTGTCCAGGCTCATCGAGCCGGAGTTGACCTTCCCTGATCGACGAGGCGGCCGCACTTCTCGTCGAACGCGGGCGCGTCGTAGCAGGTGTCGTCCAGGGATGCTCACTGCCGTCCCGTCCCCGTCGATGTGGTCCGCGTCTCAAATAATCTGGTCCGATTCGCCTCTGGCCGCAGGCGATCGAGTCAGCGGCAGAGTTCCATGATGTAGTCGTCGAAGTCGGGGAACTCTTGTGTGGCCTGCTCGATCGCGGAAGACGCCGAAGTGCGGCGGTCTGGTGCAAATTGTTCCGCGATAGCCGTCAGCTCACGATTGGGGTGTGGAACCCAGTCGGGCTCGTACGAGGTGGCTGCCTCCCCAGGGCCGAAGCCGTCGGCCAGCAGCCACAGGAAGGCGCCCAGGTTACGCGCGACGACACCGGTCTCTCCTTCGGAGCCGAGGAAGACCACAGGCTGCTCGACCAGTGCACGGCCTGGGCGGACCAGCCAGAGGGCGGCGTATCCGCCGGTGCCATCCTGGCCGAACACTCGGAAGTCGTCGCCATTCAGCTCGCCGTTGCCGGTCCATGCTCGGAACCAGTCGGTTGTCTCATCGGCGGGCAGGAAGGCCCGCGAAGGGTTCGAAGTCGACACCGTCACCGTCACCGTCGGCGTCGTCGTACCGGACCGCCATGGCGGCGGCAAGCGCGGCAGGAAATTGGCGGCCCATGTTCGGTGTCACGCGAACAGGGTGACATGGCCGGAATCTTGAGGAGCTACCAGGTCGCGGCGTCACTCCAGGTGGCCGAGCGAGGCGGGCAGCGCGTCAACGGCTGTGGTGGCCTGGGCCAGGACGGGCAGGTACTCGGAAGCCGCCTGTCAGGACAAGCTCACCGGCACCCGCTGCTGCCCCGAACGCGGCCGCGGCGATGCGGTGTCCGTATTGAGCGCTGAAGACGGCAGGCGAGGCGCACGAAGCTCACCGCCGACAAGCTCCAGCAGCTCGCCGCGCTTGGCCCGGCGCTGTGGTCCACCCGCGGAAGTGTTCAGCGGCGGCGGCGCGTTGTAGTCACCGGAGTCCTGCTTGCTCCCACTGGGTTCGGGTGAGTTCATATTCGACTTCGCCGTGCTCGGAGCCTTCGATGGCCTCCGGCCAGTCACCGGTGAAGTCGCGGAGGAACGACAGGCCCGCCTTCTCCATTACACGCCGGGATCCCGTGTTGACCGTCATGGTGTTCGCCGTCACCCGCTCAACCCCGAGATCTGTGAAGCCCTTGCGGATCAGGGCCCGTGATTCCTCGGTGGCGTAGCCGCGGCCCCAGGCGGCCTTGTTGAGCCGGTATCCGAGCTCGACCACAGCGGGGCTGTGGTCGACCAGTGGACGGAATTCGAACCAGCCCAGGAAGGCTCCGGTGTCCTTCTCCTGCACGGCCCAGTAACCGCGGGTCCCCAAGCATGGGTGGTCGTGGAGGAGCCTGGGCAAACTCTGGGCCTGGATTGCTTCACGACTCGTGGGCCGGCCGCCGTTGATGAAGCGCATGACGTCGGGGTCGTTGTCCAGCGCGAGCAGGTGATCGACGTCGGCCTCGGTGAACGCACGCAGCACGAGCCGGCTGGTTTCCAGGAAGACGTTCATGCCGCGATCTTCACCACTGACAGCAGAGCCCCGCCACTGAGTATTCGCAGCAACCGGTACGTACCGCAGGGAGCGTGTGTGTTGTGGAGCTTCACTGAACTCGTACTTCTTGCCGTGCCGGGCACACCTCTTGACCTTGCCGGCCCCGCGCTTCTTCCACGGGATCGACCGCTGGACCTCGCTCCGGTCGGCGGCCTTGTGCTGAGCCGCGGGCACCGCGGTCGGTGCCCGATCGGGCCGGGCGTTCCCCTGCCCGTCAGCGATGGCGGGCACGGCGCCCAGCCCCATCACCAGGGCCGCGGTACCCGCCACGGCGGCTCGGCGTATCGTCGGCGACGCCGTCCTCTCTTCCCGCTGCGGGCGTGCGCCGCCCGGCACAAGAGACCGTACTGTGCGCATGATCCTGTCCTTCCAGCTGTTGTCCTGAACACCTGCGCCCTCCCCCGATCACGGGGCGCAGATACCGTCCCGTCACTTGTGGGAAACGGCGGTTTCGGCCTTGCCCAGTGATTTCAGTGGCCAGCCGGTTTTCTCGCAGCCCCTGTTTGTGCTGGTAGACAAAACAACGGCGGGCACGGGTGGGGCCGGGGGTTGGCTCGCGGTTGTCTTTTGGCCGCTGTGGTGGCCGTGTTGGGCTGAACGGCAGGACACCAAGGGGGAGGCCGAGCTGCGGTGGGGCGCCGTGAGAAACCGATCGATCCAGGGGCGGGGCCTGTCCAGCGCTTCGCCTGCGAGTTGCGCAAGCTCCGCAGGGCGACCTACCGGGAGATGGCCCGAGAGGCCACGTACTCGACCGCCGCCCTGGCCCGCGCGGCGGCGGGGGAAACGCTGCCGTCCCTGCCTCTGACACTGGCCTATGTGCGGGCCTGCAACGGAGACCCGGCTGATTGGGAGCATCGCTGGCACGCCGCCCGGGCCGAGGAGACGATCCGGCCCCGGAACATGGACGAGGAGGCCGCGGACCCGCCCTACCGGGGCCTGGCCCGCTTCGAACCCGACGACCACGCTTGGTTCTTCGGCCGGACCCGCCTCACGGACAACCTCACGGCCCTGGCCAGGGAACGCCGGTGCCTCATCGTGCTCGGCCCTTCGGGCAGCGGCAAGTCCTCCCTGCTGCGCGCCGGGCTCATCCCGCGGCTGCGGACCGCACAGGACCCGGTGCTGCGGCCGGCGGCGATCCGCATCCTGACGCCCGGCCCGCGGCCCGTGCACGCGCACCGGGAACTCTTCGCTCCGGCCCCGGGACCGGGCGACACCTGCCCCGGGAGCGGGCGACACCTGGCTGATGGCCGATCAGTTCGAGGAGGCGCTCGGGCCGGTGCGCACGAAGAGGCAGAACGGGTGGCCCGCCGGGTCGCACAGGACGCGTACGTCATCCTGAGGCTGGGAGTCCGCCACCGTCGCCCCCAGGGCAAGAGCGTGCTCGACGGCTGATGAAAGATCGTTCACCTCGATGTCCAGATGCATCATCATCTGCTGCTCGGACCGTGTGGAGGGCCACCGCGGGCGGGTGAAGAGTGGCTCTGTCTGAAATGACAGTCCGGCACTGCCATCGGGCGGAGCGATCTCAA
This sequence comes from Streptomyces sp. NPDC093510, assembly GCF_040683555.1. NCBI lineage: Bacteria > Bacillati > Actinomycetota > Actinomycetes > Kitasatosporales > Streptomycetaceae > Streptomyces > Streptomyces sp. NPDC093510. The sequence goes on along the minus strand of NZ_JBFBEE010000044.1, from coordinate 31,172 downwards.
CCCAGCCGGGTTCCTCCTTTCGCATCGGCCACCCGAGCAGGCCCTGATAGAACTGCGCCAACTCGTGGGCGTCTGGTGCATCAAGAGTGGCCGCGGCCAGCGTGAAACGCGGTTGCAGCTTCATGCAGTGCTGCTACCCCGTTTCGCTACTGCAAGGCCAGCCAGCCATCATTCTCTCGCCCGTCACCGATGCCTCGTTCCGCCGCACGCTGCGGCCACGGGGCGAGGTCGGCAACCGGTGGTCGCGCTCAATCGTCCTTCGGGCATGCCCCAGCCAAACCCCGAATCAGCTCCTACCCCTCCACGGCAGCACTGCGAGCACTGCGAGCACTGCGCGGACCCCGCCAGCGATCCCGTCGGCTGCCCCGGCGCCCAATGAAGGAGGGCCAGAGACACCTCGCCATGCCCCTTGCCGCGGGACCCCAGCCCGGGACAAGGCCCCTTGTGCGCCGCGAGGGAGCCACCCCTCCCTCGCTCCCGACCACACGGCCACCGCCCAGGCTCCGACCGAAACGTCTGCCCTTATGCAGACGACATGCAGACGACGGTCGCCATGCGAAGCGATCTTGCTGGGTCGGGGCGCCGCTGAGCCGCAGAGGCCCCAGAGTTCGAAGACAGGCTCTCACCGCCGAAGAAGCCAGTTGCCACAGCCCGTACCGGTGAACCACCGCCCTGACGCGTTGTGCGCGGCGAGAGGGCGGCCAGGCTCATGGCAGGAGAACCGCTGTCGGCCGAGCGCCGGGTGAGGAATGTCTTATGAGACGGCTGGTGGGTGTCGCGGGGGCGAGTGCGGTGGTGATCGGTGTCGTGACGGTGGCGGGTGTCGCCCTCACGGACGACGGCGGGGCGACCGCCTCTGAGACGCGCGCCGCAGAGGCGTCCTCGCAAGGAGAGACCGAGGCCGAGGCCCGCGGCGTCCAGAAGACCGCCGAACGCGCGGCCAAGGCGGGCATCGACTGGCAGTCGTGTTCGCCCGAGTGGGGCCTGCCCCAGGACTTCCGCTGCGGATCGGTGACCGTGCCTGTCGATTACGCCGAGCCGGACGGCGCGACCATCAAGGTGTGGCTCGACCGGTTGGCCGGCCTCGCCGCGCCCGAAGACCGGCAGGGCACGTTGGTGATCAACCCGGGCGGTCCTGGCAGCTCCGGTGTGGCGGCGCTCAACGGCCTCAATCCCAAGGTGTGGTCGAAGGTCGCACGGGCCTATGACCTGGTGGGATTTGATCCGCGCGGGGTGGGCCACTCGGCCCCGGTCTCCTGTGCCGATCCGCAGGAATTCGCCAAGGGCCCCAAGCCGGACCCCGTGCCCGGCGACGATGCCGACAAGAAGCGGTTGCGCGACGACGCCCGGCGGTACGCCGAGGGCTGCAAGAAGCGCAGCGGTGCGCTGCTGGCGCACATGACCACACCGAACACCGCACGCGACCTCGAAGTGATCCGCGCGGCCCTGGGAGAGCCGAAGCTCAACTACCTGGGCATCTCCTACGGCACCTACCTCGGCGCGGTGTACGGCACGCTCTTCCCCGACCACGTGCGCCGCATGGTGCTCGATTCTGTCGTGCATCCCGCGCCGGACAAGATCTGGTACGGGATGCACCAGGCCCAGATCCCCGGTTTCGAACGCCGTTTCGCCGACTGGACCTCCTGGGTCGCCCGGCGCGACGCGGAGTACCACCTCGGCCAGACCCGGGCCGAGGTGCGCGAGCGGTGGCAGAAGCTGCTGGACAAGGCCAGGAAGAAGCCGATCGAGGGGACCATCGGCCCCCGGGAGCTGATCGACTCGTTCCAGAAGGTCGTGTACTTCGACGAAACCTGGGCCCCCAAGGCCGAGGCGTGGAGCGCGTACGAGGCCGGAGACCCCAAGAAGCTGGCCGACGGCGCCCGCACGAACCCCTCCGACACCAAGGGCAACGTCGCCAAGGAGAACGCGGTCGCCTCCTACACGGCCGTCAACTGCGCCGATGCCAAGTGGCCCAAGGACTGGGAACGCTGGGAGCGGGACGCCGAGCGCCTGCACGCCAAGAGCCCGTTCATGGCCTGGTTCAGTACGTGGCAGAACCTGCCGTGCGCGACGTGGCCCAGCGCCCAGCACACTGCGATCGACGTCAGGGGCGACAAGCGGCTGCCGCCCGTCCTGCTCGTACAGAACGAGGGGGACGCGGCAACCCCCTACGCGGGAGCCGTCGAACTCCACCGCCGGTTCCAGGGCTCGGCGCTGCTCACCGGCAAGGACGCCGGGGCGCACAGCGTCACGACCTCACCCAACCCGTGCGTCAACGACCGGGTCGACGCCTACCTCCTGCGCGGCACCCTCGACTCCCAGGACATGACCTGCCGCCGTGCCTCCGGTTCCGAAGAGGACGATTAGGCGTTCAGGAATACCGTTCGACCCGTTCGACCCGCTCGACCCGCTCGACGGTGCCGCGGTCGCCGCCGTGCAGCGAGGGCTCCCGCCTCGGCGGCGGCCGCCCACGGACAGCGAGCCGTGCTGGAGAGCGGGGACATCCCGATCTGCCCGAACGCAGCGACGGGCGAGAAGGCAATAGCCGCCAGCCTCGCCAAGCACGGCCTGGCCGTTCACCGGGGGCGCGCCCGGCGGACTGCTCCGGTCGATCACATCGCCCAGGCCTCCGGCCCGCCGCCCCGCCACTCGATCAGTGCGGACCGGACGACGTCCATCTCGTCCCAGCCCTGGAGCCCGGCCTCTTGCGACCGGCTCATGGAGACCAGGGTGCGCGGGAGCCGGAGCCCACGCACCCCGGGGCATCCTCCTGCCGGTGCGCCGGTCAAGCACCACCCGCAGCCCGAAAATCCTGTCCGGCGCTCGCCGAGTCGCGTCGTGCCGCCGGGGCCCATAGACCGGACTCATGAACAACAGCGATGAGCAGGACAAAACGATCTTCAAGCCGGGTGAGATCGTGCCCGAGTCGGGGATCTACGAGTGTGAGTGCGGTGAGCACCACCGGTACAGCACCGATGTGCGCGGTCACCGCTTCCCGCCGCCGCACCAGGGATGCACCGGGACCGGTTGGAAGCTTGTGACCCGAGCGCACGACTGACCCCAGCACGCGCGTGGTGGTGCTTCTCCCACCGGTCGAGCCGATGCCGGCCCAGGCCCGTGACAGCTGCCTCGGCCAGGCGAGCTCCCCGGCGAGCTGATCTTTCAACCGAAGTGGGACGCATTCCGTGCGCTCCTGTTCACACCACGCCCGGCCGGGTGCTCCTGCAGTCCCGCCGCGGCGCCGCCTCGCAGCAGGACCTCTTCCCTGCCCGGGTGCGCGCGTCCCCCGTCCCGCCCGACGGCCTGGTGCTCGACGGCGAGCTCGTCGTACCGACCAGGCCGCCGCCATGTCCTTCGAGTCCCTGCAGCGGCGCGCGGCCGCCCGCGGGTCCCGGTGTTCGGGGTGCGCATGATGCGCCAGCTGGCGCGCGGCGCGGTGCCGCACCACCGCCCGGCTCGCCGACGGCTTGCCTGCGCACCTCATCTTCTCTGCCAAGTTCTGCGTGTTGCCAGGAGACTGTGTCGGGGCCGGTGCTGGCAGCAAGGTCTTGAACAGGGTGCTGGAGGACGCCGTCGCCCACGTAAGGGCAGCTGTGCTGCCTCGGCCGGTTTCAGCGGTTACCGGGTGCGACCGCTTCGCGGCGTAGTACGTAGTCACCTGTTTGATGCAGCCGGATATGCCGGTATGTCGGCTCTCCTCAATGCTGAAGGCATCTTTGTCGTCGGCGTCGGCCGGGCCGGTCCGTGGCTTCAGGACGGCCGGTCGGCGTGCCTTTGAGAGAACGGATCTTCCATGGCATCCGGTACGTTGACCATCAACGGCACCACCCACACCAATCCCAGCGGCTGCTACAACGTCGACAGCAACTCCGCAGAGATCACGTACGACATCGACTCTGAGATCACGGTGTATTCCGAGCGTGACGGCAAGGGCAACTCCGTCAGCCGTGTCAGCGGCGGTCAGGGAACGATCAACACGTCGCCCGCGGGCAGCGTCGTCGTCTCCTGACCGACCACACCAGACACCGGGGGCGCCGCCTGCGGTGGCCGGGCGGCGTCGGCGAGACGCTCTGGGCGGGACCGCCGAGAGAGCACCGAGTCTGTGCCCTGGCAGAGGCAGACAATGTCGTCCGCCAGTCCGGTCACTGAAGAGGCCGAGGCGGAGGAAGCCGGCCAGTCGCTCAGCGGCCCGGGGCCGTCGAGCGGCCCGGCGGCCGGCCCTTGGGTGCCGTGTGGCACAGTGGCGCCACGCCAGGACCCCACTCGCCCACCTCTGCGAGCCGGGCAAGCCGTGCTGGGCACGGCCAGGTGGGAAGGCCGTAGGAACCTCACCGTGGAGCAGGATGACGGATCATCACGAAGAGAAGAGTGGCGGCTTCTGAGCGGCAGCACTCTCGTCGGCACGATTGCCGTCGACGAGCCAGGAATGCCCTGGCAGCGCGGACGCTTCTCCCCTCAGCCCGCCCTCAGCCCGCCTTCAGCCAGTTCAAGCCCTGGTTCGACGAGATCAACGCCCTTGTCGAAGAAGGGGAGTTCGAACGGTTCGATGAGGTCTACGACCTCATCGAAGGTGCTCTGACCCTGGAATCACCATCGGGACCCGTTGCTGAGTTCCTCCTCCACATCGATCAGGAGCGCGCCTGGTTCCGCTGGAGCGAGGGCTCAGCGACAAGTTGAAACTCAAGGTCAGAGCCTGCGACCACATCCCAGTCGTCTGCCCAGATCACTCCGTTATGGGCAGGCACTCGGCGAGCAGGTCGACGACGTCCCGCCAGGCTCGCTGCGCATGCTGAGGGTGATAACCGACGCCGGGACGCACGATGTGGTCGACCGGTGGGTGGTGGAAGGCATGCAAGGCGCCGCCGTAGACCGCGAGACGCCAGTCGACGCCCGCGGCCTGCATCTCGGCGGTGAACGCGTCCCGTTGCGCGGGCGGCATGATCGGGTCTTCCGACCCGACCCCGGCCCACACCGGGCAGCGAATGCGCGCCGCCTCGCCCGGCCGGCCCGTGGTAGTTGCGTTGACTGTCGCGATCGCGCGCAGGTTGACGCCGTCGCGCCCGAGTTCCAGCGCGATGGCGCCCCCGGTGCCGTAGCCGATGGCGGCGATCCGCTCCGGGTCGGTCCGCGGCTCGGCGCGGAGCACGTCGAGCGCCGCGTGGCCGATGCCCCGCATCCGGTCGGGGTCGGCGAGCAGCGGCAGGCAACGGGCCAGCATCTCCTCGGGGTCGCCTAAGTAGCGCCCGCCGTGGAGGTCGAAGGCCAGCGCCACGTATCCCAGCTCGGCGAGAGCATCGGCCCGGCGGCGCTCGACGTCGCTGAGCCCCACCCCCTCGGGCCCGATCAGGACCGCGGGCCGGCGGTCGACACCGGCCGGGAGCGCGAGGTGCCCGCTCATCGTCAAACCGTCGGCCGCGTACTCGACCGTACGCGTCGTAATCGTCGTCATGAGCCTGGACTGTAGTGATCGTCGAGCCCGGTCGGGCCGGTGTTCTGCCGCTGGCAGAAAGCAGGTCCCTGGCGTATTCCGGGACCGCCGAGCTGATGACCCACCTCGGACACGAGACGTACGCCGTGACCGGCGAGGACCGGGGGAGCGGTGACCGGTTACCAGTTCGCCGCGCGTCACCGCGACCACGTCAACGCGACCACGTCAACGCTCTCGTGTTCGCCGAGGCCCTGTTCCCCGGCTTCGGCTTCGAGGACCACACCGCCCTCACCCCCCAACGCGGTCGACGAATACGTGCGCTGCTACTCCATGCCCGGTGGCATCCGCGCGATGCTCTCGCTATACCGGGCGATACTCGTCGACGCCGAACAGAACCGGCAGGCCACACAGAAGAAGCTGGACATCCCGGTGCTGGCGCTCGGTGGTTCGGCCTTCATCGGCGACCGCAACGAGTCACAGATGCGGCTCATGGCCCACGGCGTCACTGGGCACGTCCTCGACGCCGGACACGACCTCGCCGAGGAAGTACCCGACGAGATGGCCGACGTGATCCTGCCGTTCCTGGCCGGGAACTCGTAGACGGGCCAGGCCGCGATGCCGGCCATCCGACGCGGACGGGCCGAGCCGGCCCGGTCCTCGAAAGGTCGGCGGCCGCGGCACATTGGCTCCACGGCGAACGGAGTGGGGCCCCAGAGCAGCCCCGGGGATTTGCCGAGACCCGCAACAGCGCGCGCCTCGAGGTCGGCGGTCCTTCGGCTCTCTGCCTGAGAGCGTCCCTGGGGGGACGTAGCCCTGACGCAGGGGGGGCGTGTTCAGCGTAGCGGCGATCGGCGCGGGTGTTGCCCCGGGCGTCTGGCGGCTGGTCATCGGTACTGAAAGATCCGGAGCATGACGAAGGCCCGGACATCCGGTCCGGGCCTTGCGCTGTTGAAGTCCTCTAGCGGGGCCTCAGCCGAGTGCGTGGGTGAAGACGAATCGGCCCTCAAATTCGATCACAGGCCCGGGGTGGCGGGTGTCGATCTCGCGCAGCCCCTCCGCCAGTTCATCGTTGTCAAAGGTGCAGAGAAGCGACATGAAGCGGTTGGCCACCCAAGCCAGCCACTGCTCCTTGGCGATCGACAGGTGATACCTCTCGCACGTCACCTCGACCCTCAGACCGCAGCTGGTAAGCACCCTCGTCATGTCCTGAGGGTCGATGTAAGCCTGCTCATGCTGCTTCACCGCCTTGTCGAACAGCGGATAGTCGATGCGCAACGGCCAGGTCACGATGACCAGCCGCCCTCCCGGAGCGAGCAAGGACGCCAGCGTGCGCAGTGCCATCGGCACATCGCGAGCGTGATGAATGACGTCCTTGACCAGCACCCCGTCGAGGTGCCCCGCGTGAGGGAGCTGAACAGACCCAGTGGCCAGATCCTCGATGGACGCGCGCACCGGTACGAAGGAAGGCATTCTCGGCAGTTTTGCCAGCATCTTCGTTGAGGGATCGACGCACACGACGGTGAGCGCCTGCTCGGCCATGGACCGCGCGTACAGCCCGCTGCCGCACCCGATGTCCGCGGCTCGGTCCTGGGGCTGGAGAGCGAGCCTGGTGCCAATGCGCCGGTTCATCCATGAGACGAACGCCGGGCTGTGGGCCCAGCTCTCTTCGAAGTCGTCGGCGAGCCGCTCGTAGTGGGCAGCAAGATCGTCGGGCTGCAGGGTCATGCCACTCACCGAGTCCACACGTTGTTTCTGCAGGTCAAAGCGGAATGAACGATGGCATCGACGGCTCGGTGCCATAAAACAGCCTCCCCTGCGAGCCGTTCCCACGCACAACGGCATCCGCCATTGGAGCCAGTCGAGAACAAGGCGACCCGCACCCTGGAGCGCCGACGAGGACCGAGCCGGGCCGGCCGATACCGCAAAGGCCGCACCGCCTGAGTCCGTGGGGCGCCGGGAAGCTCTCCGCGAAGCCCTCTGCCAGCCCACGGCGAGCCCGCCTGGGCACTCCTACGGCACCGCACCCTCCTCTCGCCGTGATCCACCAGTCGGGCACCCCCACATCGGCGACAGAGCCCGGAAGCTGTGCCAGAACCCCACTTCGGGAGACGGCGCGACGGGGAGCTGTTCGACAGCGCGAAGGCCGCTATGGCACTCGTGCAGTTGTGGAACGACTCTCGTTCAGTTGGCCGGGGGCGCGTCGGTCCGCGCTTGGCGTCGAGCCAGCAGACCGGTAGCGGTCACGGCCGTCGTACGGCGGACCAGGTCGGTGAAGTCCAGGCGCATGGAAGCCAGTTCGGGGTCGGAGGCGTAGACCGCGAGCATCGCGTCCGTGGGACGGCTGCACTGCCAGGCGGTCATGGCCATCAGCAGGGTCGTTTCCACCAGTGCGGCGGCATCCTCGGAGCCGAGTTCGGGGAGGTGGCGCAGGACGAGCTGGACCAGGCTCTGCAGTGATTCACGGGCGGCACGTTTGTGGCGGATGCCGGCCTCGGTGGAGATGTTGTGCTCCAGTACCGCGCCCTGAGCGCTGAGCAGATCGCACAGGGTGGGCCGCTGCGCCATCGAGGTGGCGAGCAGGTCGGCGAGAGCGTCTCCGCGTTCTCGCGTGGTGCCCTGGCCGTCCGCCTGCGCTCGCTCCAGCTCGGTGATCCAGTCCTGGATTTCGGTGTCGAGCAGGTCGAGCAGCACCGCTTCGCGTGATTCGAAGTAGCGCAGCACATTCGCCTTGGCCAGGCCGACGCGGCGGCTCAGCTCGTTCAGACTCAGCTTCGCGACCGGCATCTCGGTCAGCATCTCGGCCGCGGTGGCCAGGATCTGGCGCCGCCGCTGGCTGCGCTGTTCGTCAGTGCGGGCACGTTGGAAGGTCACAGCCCTCATGTTACAAACCGGCGGTACTTTGATTAGATACCGGCGGTCCGTTATCGTGGGATCGAAACAAGATACCGGCAGTCCGTAATGGAGTTCCCTCATGTACCAGGTTCCTGACCAGCACGGAAAGCTCGCCGTGGTGACCGGCGCGAACAGCGGCACTGGCAAGGAGGCCGCCAAGCGGCTGGCCGGCGCCGGGGCCCATGTCCTGCTCGCGGTGCGCACACCGGCCAAGGGCGAGCAGGCCCGCGACGAAATCCTCGCCGCGCACCCCGGCGCCCGGACGGAGGTCCGCCGCCTGGACCTGGCCGACCTGACGTCGGTACGCGAGTTCACCGACGGCCTGGCCGCCGACGGCAGGCCACTGGACCTGCTGCTGAACAACGCAGGCGTCATGAACGTGCCCCAGCGCACGGAGACCGCCGACGGCTTCGAGCTGCAACTGGGCAGCAACTTCCTCGGCCCGTTCGCTCTCACCGTCCAGCTCCTGCCCCTGCTCCTGGCCGCACCCGCCCCGCGGGTGGCCACGATGAGCAGCGGCACCGCCAACAGGGCCCGCATCGATTTCGACGACCTGCAGTCCAGCCGCAACTACAGCCCCACCCGGGCCTACGCTCAGTCCAAGCTCGCCGACATGATGATGATGATCCATCTCGCCGAACTCGCCACGCAGCACGACTGGCCCCTGCTGTCGGCCGGCGCCCACCCCGGCTACACCCGCACCAACTTGATGACCTCCGGCCCCACCCTGAACGGCGGCCGGCCCGGCCTGCTGGAATCACTTCTGTACAAGATCGTTCCGTCTCAGGGACCGGAGCAGGGTGCAGAACCCCTGCTGTACGCGGCCACCAGCCCCGACGCCACCGCGGGGGGCTACTACGGCCCGCGCTGGGCGATGGTCGGCCCGACCAAGACCATCGCCCCGCCGCGCAGCGCCCAGGACAAGACCATCGCGGCACGCCTGTGGACCGAGGCCGAACGCCTCACCGGCGCCTTCATTCCCGCACGGCGACGCTGACCCGCGCCCGGCGCACAGCCAAGAGCATTCGATTCCTCAGGCCCTCGCGCCGCCTCCCGAAGCGATGCGCGTCAGTCCTTTTTCAGAGCCCAGGGCCCGAATCAGCGGAGGGCGTCTCGTGCTGACGCCGACAGTCGGCATCGAGGAGGCGCCTTCAGCACCCTCAGCCACCGACCATTAGATCAACGGCCGCAGCAGACCCATCACCGTCAACACCCTCGGCCTGCCCGTGATGACCACGATGACGCCCGCCGACACCACCACCCGCGATGCGGCACGCGACCTCCTCTGGCGCCTGCGCGCCCCCCCCTCACGGAGCAGTGCCCCCGACTGTCACAGCCCGGCCCGTCGCATGATGCTGCCTCCCGCCCACGCACCCCGCGCCGGAGCGGGGCCGGACGGCCCGAACACATCACAGCTCGGCACAGATGGCGCCCAGCAGGTGCCGCTCCCGTTCCTCCTCCTGGTCCTTCCCGCCCATATTCCGACGCTACCAGCGACGATGCGTGACTCGCCGCCACCGTCGTGGAGACGAGGCCAGCGGCCGTCCAGTTCCTCGTCGACCCACCTGCTCACTGGAATGCCTCCCTGACCGAACGCGTGGAACGTCATTTCGCAATCTTCCGGCTCACGGAGCTCTATGCCGCCCAGGCGGCTCAAGAAGTCAGCGGCATTGCCTATTACCTCGCGCAGTTGCACAGCGCTGCCTCTGCCTAATATGCCGAGAGTGTCCGCGCGTACCTCACGAACAGGTTGAAAGCTGCCGCCAGGCACGCCTCAATAGCTGGCAGACCGCCACGTACCAGGCCCTCGCCGAGAGCGCCTGGTACTGCGATGGCGGGTTCACCATCTGAGAGCACTGGCGCGCCGCCGCACAGGCACGCGAACCCCGGGCGCACCACGGCGCTGACGTCGACCGATATTCACCAGTCGCTGCGCCGTGTGTCAGCCGCGCGGCGTCGGCATGGCCGCCGCGAGGACTCCTGGGCGTGCTCGTCCTACTCTGTCGTCCAAGTAGCCGTGACAGGAGGCAATATGGTCCGAAACGGCGCCAATCGGTGCGAGCTGGCCAAGGGGCTGGGCGCAGAAGCGAACAAGGGTCTTGAACGAGCGGCCCGCCGCAATTCTTCGCGTGCGCCCGTTCCGTTCGAGACGTACGCGACGGGAGACGGCGCGCTGAGCGGCAGTGAAGGGATCGCAAGAAGCGTTCACCGGTACGGTCCGATCCTGGTGGGCGCCGGGGCTGAGGTGGAACCGTGGCGGTGACAGGCCGTCGCCGGTTGTGGCGGTGGGCCGTGGCGGTATGGCTGGTCCTCATGGCCGTGGCGGGTGGGCTGACTTTGTGGTGGCAGGACTCGACGGAGCCGCGGCGATACGGCTGGGAGGATTCCGCTCCGACTCCGTCGCTGGGTGAGCAGGGGCGGACAGCGTGCGCGGATGCTGTGCCCGACGAGGACGGTGGCCAGGCGCACTGCTTTTCCAGGGTCCGTTAGCCGGGCCCTTGAGCTGGACCGGGCGGGACGCTGCAGGTGAAAGGGGCGGGCCGTCCTGACCGCCCGGTCTCCTGCCCAGAGGTTCTGGGACAGGAGACCGGCCCCTTGCTACGAGGCGTGGGCGTGCCGCTCAGGACGCAGGCTGGCCGCTGCCGCATGGTTGCGGGGCTTCAGCGACCCGCTTGGTTTCCGTCGACTGGGTCCGGCTCGCGGAGGTAGGCGAGGTCGAGGACGTAGTGCTCGCCCGCGGGGCACTGGGCGAAGTAGGCACGGGTCTGTTCGAGGGACCAGTCCTCGGTCTCCTGGTCGAAATAGCTGTCGTAGTAGTCGCCTGCGGCTTGTCGGCCGCGCCACCAGGCGTGGCCCTCATACACGCCGGGCCGGGGCAGGGTCGTCTCGCCGGCGGGGCCGAACTCGAGCTCGTTGACGACGAGGGTGCCGGTCTGCGACTCGATGGTGATCGGTACGTGGCCTTCGGCGTCGGCAGGCACGTGGGGGAGTGTGTCCCAGATGCGGATGCTGACCTGGGTTTTGATGGCGGGCTGGAGGCTGACCAGGTGGAGGTGGTGGCGCTCTCCGGCTACGACCTGTTCTTCGGCGGTGTGCAGGGTTGCTGTGTCGCCGAGGTAGGTGTCGGCGTCGTACACCTCCAGGACGCGGCGGCCTGGTGTGGCCGTGCAGGTGTACTCGTGAAGGAGCGGCATGTCATTCCCGGCTAGTCGGTGATCTTCACGTAGAAGGGGTCGCCGTCAAGGACGCGGTTCTGTGTGTACGTCTTGTCTATTCGTTTTCCGCCTGCACCGTTGTCCTTGCCGTCGATGAGGCGGACGGAGTATCGGTTGTCGCCCTTCTTAGACGTCATTTCACTTGGCGTGATCTTGCGGCAGTCTGGGGTGATGACTGCTGCGCTTGTCGAGCGGATGGCACCGGACGAGCTGTGGACGCTGTTCCAGCGGGTGGTGCCACCGGCACCGGTTCGCCCGCAGGGCGGAGGACACCGCCGACGAGGGGACCGTGAGGTCCTGGCCGCCATCGTCTTCGTGGCCACCTCGGGCTGCACCTGGAACCAACTTCCGCCGGGGTTCGGGCTGTCAGGGGTCACTGCCTTCCGGCGGTTCACCGAGTGGACCGAGGCCCGGGTGTGGGCCGAGCTTCACCGCCTGGTCCTGGACGAACTCGGCGCCCGGGGCGGGCTCGACTGGTCGCGGTGCGCGATCGACTCCGTCAGCGTCCGGGCCCTCAAAGGGGGCAGCTGACGGGGCCGAATCCGACCGACCGTGGCAAGAAGGGATCGAAAATCCACCTCCTCGTCGACTGTCGTGGTATTCCCCTGTCGGTCGGCATCTCCGCCGCCAACCTCCACGACAGCCAGGCCCTCATCCCGTTGGTCCGCGGCATTCCGCCCATCCGTTCTCGTCGAGGCCCGCGCCGCCGACGGCCCGGCAAGCTGCACGGCGACAAAGGCTACGACTACCGCCACCTGCGGCGCTGGCTCGCCTCCCGCGGTATCCGGCACCGCCTCGCACGCAAGGGCATCGAGTCACCCCAACGCCTAGGCCGGCACCACTGGGTCGTGGAGCGGACCATGTCCTGGCTGTCGGGCTGCCGACGCCTCCACCGCCGTTACGAACGTAAGCCGGAACACTTCCGCGCCTTCACCGCCATCGCCGCGATCCTCATATGTCACCGCAGGCTCACCAAGTGAAATGAGGTCTAAGTGCGGAACCTACACCGCCGTGGTCGCGTGCGGCGTGAGCGGTCGACGTTGATGAGGACGGACCGGGGCCGGACCGTCAGGGCCCTGGTGGCCTCCCGCCCCGGAGGCCAATGCGGAAGGAGAGCGATGATCCGCAGCGCCGATTCAGAGTTGGGGGCAGCCCTGACAGAATTCCGGGCATCGGGAGAGGAGGGGGGAGGACTGTGGTGGACGTTGACGCGCGGGACCAGGCGGTGACGCTGGCCGCGACCGCTCTGCTCCTTCAGCGTTACCCGGCAGCGCAGTTCGACGAGTACAGCCGCGTTCTCACCGCCGGTTTTCTGTGCAGTCCCGGTTGGCCCGGGAGAGGGCAGGTCCGTGTCGGACACCACGTGCCCTTCCCGGACGCGATCAACGGCTACAGCTTCGCGGATGTGGCAGCCGAGGAGCACGTCTTCGTGGCGGCCTATGCGGATCTGCTGCGAGCTGACGGGTGGACGGTCAGGGAGGTCATGACCACCCGGCCCAAACTCCTCGTCTCCCAGCTCGCCGTGATCCCCGGCCGGACCAGCTGACCGCACACGTCTGGGGCAGCAGATCGGTGGGGACGTCGGCGAGCCCGGCCAGCGCGTGGACTCCGCCCAGGCGCATCGCGGTGGAGTTCTCGCCGAGCTGGGAGACGGCGGTGGTGAAGCATTCCGCGGCGCCGCTGTCGTCCTCCCCCTCGTTCGCGGCCCGGTACATCTTCCCCAGGTACTCGGCGAGGGCGACCTCGAAGGCGTCGACGACCGCGTCCGGGTCGACGACACCGTCCAGGCCGTCGCCGCCCAGTGCGTACGCGCAGATCATCCGTAGTGAGAGCGCGGTCAGATCCTTCTGCAGGGCGACGACCGGCGCGCCGCCCCCATCGCCGGGGTCATTCGGGCGCGTCTGGGCGCCCCACCGGTCGGCAAGTTCCTCCACGAGCGAGACGAACTCCCCGAAGTGCCGCTCATGGGAAGGCCGCCCGGCGAGCACCTCCAGGAGCAGCCGCCGCCAGGGCCCGTGTTCACGGGCGCCGAGCACCTGGAGGTCCCCGCCTCGCACAGCGGTGAAAGGAACTCGAACAGCGGCTCGGGCCGCTTGTCGATGTGTGCCGCGGCCTCAAGGAGCACGGGGTCGGCGACCGAGACGGCCATCTCCACGCCCGGCAGCTGGAAGCGCGCGACGGGCCCGTACTCCTGGTGCAGCCACAGCTGGTAGGTGTGCAGGCCCCCGGTCTCCGCGATGGCTCCCACCCCGCCGTCCGCCCTCGGTTCGGGTCCAGGAATGCGCATGCCGTGCTCCCTCTGTGCGTGATGCGGCAGATGCCTACGACGCGGCTCCCTTGGCGTCCACCACGCCGCCGATGACCAGCAGGATGACGGGGAAGACGATCAGCAGGAAAGCCATGGTCCAGCCCATCTTCGCCGTTGTCTTGATCGCGACCTTCCTGCAGAGCAGGGCCACGGGCACCAGGTAGAGGAACGCGGCGAAGAAGGCCAAGTACAGAAAGCCCATGAGGATTTCTCCCTAGACGTGCGGAGGGGGGACGGGCCGGCCGGTGCGGGCCGGCCTGTCCCCCCTCTTCGTGCATCGGATCAGTCGGTGGTCATGTGCTCACTCACCCACTCCGGGTCACCGGGTGAGGTTTTCGGTGAACTTGTTCGCCGGCTCGTCACAGTGCACCACACTGCCGGGACGGTTCCCCGGCCCGTCCCCGAGGAACGGAACGGGGGCGTCCACGCCCCACGGATTGCCGCCGCTGCCCCGGTGGTAGGCGGAGCAGGAGGCGTAGGCGTTGCCGTTCGGCGCGGTGGCGGGGAAGTTGGAGAAGTTCCGCCAGTCGCCGCCGCTGATGCGGTGGTTCGACTTCCGGCCGAGGTTGTCTGCGATGTGCCGGTGTGGTGTCAGTGGGTGGTGTCAGTGACGGCATGTCAGGTCATGGTGTTTTCGCTGGTGGTGTGGTGTTGAGCGTGGGGAGTCACTGACATGGGGCGGTGTCTGGTGCCGTCGTGGCTGTCATGGGGCGGTACACCCTTCTCTGTTCCGCTGTCGTGGGAACGGCACTTCTGATCCTTCGGGGGCCGGTCGGCGGCACGGTGGTCGGCGTCGGGTTTGGGCGTCGGGAGGGTGTGGGGTGGGGGAGCCGGGCGTGTGGGGTGAGGTCACGGCGGGGTTGAGGGTGTCCAGGCCGGTGCTGGTGGCCCGGCTGCTGGAGCTCGAGGCGGCGGGGGCGTTGACCACGGCGCACGTGCGTGCGGGCGCGCAGGTTGGTGGGGTGAATGTGCGCACGGTGTGGCGCTGGCTGGACGCGGCGCGGACGGAAGGCCGTGTGGAGCGCAGGCCGCGGGCCCGGCTGGAGTTGTCCGACCAGGTGTGGGAGGTGCTGGCGCAGGCGGGCGGGAACGTGTCGGTGCTGCACCGGCATTTGAAGGATGCCGGGGGAGAGGTGCCGTCGCTGGCGTCGCTGTACCGGGTGGTGCGGCGGGACCTGGAGGCCGGCAGGGTCTTGCCGGACCGCGTGGTGGTGCGGCGGGAGCGGGAGGAGCAGCGGACACGGCAGGCGCTGGCTGACCTTGCGCTGGCCGGGACGCGTGAGGGCGGCGCGGCGAAGGTGGCGGCGCGCCGGCCGCCGCACCCCGCGCCGCCGGCGGCGTTCGCGGGCTTGTCGGCGGGGCAGGGCGGTGCGGTGGCGGGTGTGGCGTTGCCGGCGGGAGCACAGCTGGTGGGGACGTCGTCGGTGCGGGCGGTGGCCGAGGCGGTCGGGCAGGCGATGGCGGCTCAGGGCGCGGTGTGTGTGTTCGGCGACCCGGGCCGGGGCAAGACCGCGGCCGTGCGGATGGCGCTCCACGAGGTGCCTCCGGGCTGGAAGGTGACGTGGGTGCCGGTGCCGGTGCGCCCGTCGGTGTCCGGCATGAGGCGGGCGGTGTTCGATGCTTTGGCGCTGCCGGGCCGTTTCCCGCACACCTCGGCGCGGGCCGACGCCGCGGTCGCGGGGGCTTTGGGTGAGGCGCGGGTGCTGGTGGTCGATGAGGCGCAGCGCCTGCCTGTGCCGTGCCTGGAGTACCTGCAGAGCCTGTGGGACGACCCCGGCACACGGATCACGGTGGTGCTGTGCGGGTCGGGCAGCGAGCGGGCGCTGGCCCGGCTGCCGCAGCTGGCATCGCGGGTCGGCGGCTGGCAGGAGGTTCCGCGCCTGGCTGCAGCGGAAGTGGCGGCCGTGGTGACCGGCTTCCATCCGCTGTGGCGCACCGTCGCGGCCCCGGATCTGACGTGGATCGACCAGTCGTGCGCCCACGGCACGTTCCGCATGTGGGCCGCTCTGACTGCCCACATGCAGAACGCGCTGCTGACCACCGCTGACGCGGCCGTCGACCGGGCTTTGCTGGGACGGCTGCTGCGCAGGGTCGCGCCGCCGCTGTGAACCAGGCGCTCCGGCAAGAGGCGGAGGGGCGATCGCAGCGCCCGGCACCCGGCACGTACACGACGTCCCACCGCGCGAGGGGAATGACATGGAGGACGGTGACGCCGTCCGTACAGGCGGCGGGTTGCCTGCGGCGTCGAGGACGGCACTGCGCGGTCCGGCGGTACGGCGGCTGCTCGCTCTGCGGGCGGGGAAGACGCTGACAGCGGGTCATGTACGGGTGGCTGCAGACGCGTTGGGGGTGGCGGAGCGCACGGTGTGGCGGTGCTTGGCCGCGGCTGAGGGTGATGAGGCCGCGGCCACCAGCCCTGGTGCCCCGCCCCGGGCCGGTGCGACGTTCACGATCACGCCTGAAGTCCGTGGGCTGTTGGCACTGTGGAAGGGGAACGTGCGGGCCGTCCATCGCGAACTGGTCCTCCGCGCCGCTCGGAAGTCTCCGCCTGCAGACGCACCGTCGCTGACGACGCTGCATCGCGCGATCCGCCGGGACCTGACGCCGGGAGAGCGGGCTGGCCTCGCGGGAGGGGAGCGGGCGGCGCGCAAGCACGATGTGTTCCTGGCCCGGCCGCGGGGCTGGCGCAACAAAGTGTGGGAGACCGACCACATGCAGGCCCCGGTGCTGGTCGACGTCGATGGCACCGCCCGCAGACCGTGGATCACCTGGTTCACCGACTGCGCGACGAACGCGATCACCGGCGTCGCCGTAACGCCGGTGCATCCGTCGCGGGAGTCCGTGCTGTCCGCACTGCGCTCCGCGGTCCTGCGCGAGGACCCCTACGGCCCGTTCAGCGGCCTGCCGGAGAAGGTGCGTGTGGACCGTGGCAAGGACTTCCTGTCCAGGACCGTGACCGCTGCGTTCGATCTCCTGGACGTGACGGTGGAGGACCTACCCGCCTACACCCCCCACCTCAAGGGCACCGTGGAGGGTCTCAACCGGGCGGTGGAGAGCATGTTCCTGGCCGCGCTGCCCGGCTACGCCCGTCAGCCGCGCCCCGGCAAACGTTCTTCCCGTCCGAAGGACGAGATGGTGCTCAGTTTCGAGGACTTCACCGCCCGGCTGCTGGCCTGGACGCTCTGGTGGAACACCGAGCACAGCCCGGTGCCGTTGCGGGGCAGGACCCCGCTTCAGGCGTGGCAGGACGATCCCACCCCGCTGCGGGACGTGCCAGTCGCGGATCTGTGGACCTTCACCCTGGAGGACGCCGGTACCCGCACGCTGACCACCCGCGGGGTGCGCTTCAGGAAACGCGACTATGTGGGAGCGTGGATGACTGGTCAGGCCGGGATCCAGGTCCGGGTCCGATTCATGCCCCACCACGATCACCGGATCGAGGTCTACCACGCGGCCACCGGCCGTTACCTCGGTCCCGCGGATCTGGCCGACCGGGCCACCGAGGAACAGGTCAGCGCCGTACGGCGAGCACGGGCCGCCCGCACCCGCCGCCTCAAGAAGGACCTGGAGGCTTCCCAGCGCGAGCGCTACGCCGCAGTGAACCAGCCCGAGGCACCTCAGCGGCTCGGTGCGTTGACCACCGCGCAGGCCGAGGCCGAACTCGCCCAGGCCACCGACACCGACCTGTCGCTGCCGGACCTCATCCCTCCCGCCGCGCCGCCGGCCGGGTGGCGTACCCCTGCTTCCCTGGCCGCGCTGACCACGCCAGACCGGCCCACCCCGCTCCCGTCCGGCCGTGATTCCGCTCCCGCTCCGGACGGCCCTGACGGGCGGGCCGCACGTCCCACCACCGACAAAGACGGAGACACCTCGTGACCGCGGTCACCTACCAGTACGTCGACCTGCCCGACGCCTCCGTGGTTACCACCCGGGCCCTGCTCACTGCCCGGGAGAACATCACCGACACCGTCGCCGCCCGCGCCATGATGTGCATCCACGGCGGCGCCGGCTTCGGCAAGACCCTCGCCGTCAACACCTGCCTGCGCGAACTCGAACCCGGCGAGGACGTCCGCCGGGTCACTTTCCGGGCCCGGCCCACCGCCCGCGCGGTGCGCTACGAACTGTTCACCGCGCTCGACCTGGCCGGCGAACCGCCGCGCCACCCCAGCGAGTTCGACCGCCTGCTGAAGATCGCGCTGGCCGAACGCCCCCGCACCTTCCTGGTGGACGAGGCCCAATGGCTCAACGGGGAGGCGTTCGAATACTTCCGCTACCTGTGGGACGAACCCTCAACCCAGCTCGCGATCATCTTCGTCGGCGGCGAGGGCTGCCACACCGTGCTGCGCCGCGAACCAATGCTGTCCTCCCGCATCTTCATCTGGCAGCACTTCACCCGCCTCACCCCCGCCGAGGTCCTTGAGGTGATTCCGCTGTTCCACCCGGTCTGGGCCGACGCCGATCCCGACGACATCGCCTTCGCCGACCAGCACGCCGCACACGGCAACTTTCGCGCTTGGGCCCAGTTGACCGCCCACACCCGCACTGCCCTGACCCGCATCGGCCGCTCCCGTGTCGATCAGGAGCTGCTGCGCTGGGCCTTCAGTCGCCTCGCCTGACCACCGCGCCGCCATGCCACTCGCCGTGCCACCGTCCGTCGCCGTGGTCATCGACCCGGGCGACGATGCGGTTCACACGCACACCGCCCTGGCCGCCCACCATCCGCCCTCCGGGCGGATCAGCCTGCACCCCGGCCCGGGCACCACCAGCGAAACCGGCCTCGCCCACGACCTTATCGCCGCCCTGGGCAAACCGCCCCTGCTCCCGGGGCGTTTCCCCGACGGCCGTCAGCCCGCCTGGGAAGCCGCCACCGCATGGATCACGGCCCTGTCCGTCACCCGGCTGACCGTCCTGCGCGCCCACCGCCTCACCGCCCGCCGCACGATGTGCCTCCTGCAACTGCGCGCCCTCACCGGCATACACCTGACCCTGGTCTGCCACCGCCCCCATCTGCCCGCCGCCCTGCACCAGGCGCTGCAGACGGCCGACTACTGCGTCACCGCCGACTTCCAGGCCGCCCGCCGCCACTACTACGGCGCGACCGCACCCGTACCCCAGCTTGTTGACCAGCCGGCCCGGCCGGCAGACCGGTGGCTCACCCTGCCTGTGCTGGACCGTCTCGTCTCCTACGACAGCCCCGCTCCATGTACCGCCCCGTGCGCGCCGCCGGCGATCACCTTCCGGCACCGCCCGCCACCCGCACCGCTCACCGAGCAGACAGCCCGGGAAGTCGCCCGACGCCTGGCCACCGTGACCGCCCATCCCCGCTTGGCCGCCGCTCTCGCCGCCGCGTCATTCACCGGCGCCTCCTTCCAGCAGCTCGCCACCGCCCGTCCCGGCGACTACGACGACGCCGCGGCCGCCTTGGCCCTGCATGACCGCGCCCGCTACACCGACGGCTGCGCCACCCACCGCGTGCCGCCGTGGGCGCGCGTCTTCCTGAAGGCCGCCGTCTGCTTCGCCCGGCTCGTTCCTGGCCAGGACCAGCATCTGCTGGCCGGCTCTCACGACCGCACCCACCTGCTGCGCGTAGCGGAGGCGGCCAGGCTCCGCCCGCCCCAGCCGCCCGCCGGCCAGTGCACCGGCCGTATCCAGTGGGACTGGCGCGAACGCAAGGAAGCACAGTGCTACGACGCGATGCTGACACGGCACCAGATCCCGCCCTCGTCCTGAACCCGGACCCAGGTGCACGTCAGTTGATGGAGAAATCGGCGAACTCCACGTCGGTGAAGGCGATCCCGAGACCGTGAGCACGTCGGCCTCCGTCCCGGAAGTAGGCATGCCCCAGAGCACGGGCGAGGATCACCAACTGCTGCTGCTCGCCCCTGCCGGCGTCCCGGGCGGCGAACAGCTCGCGGGCCACTTCTCCCGACAGGTACTGGGTGATCAGCCGTACCCGCGGATCGTCCGACGAGCCTGCCGGAGCGGCGAATCCGAACCGCGCCCTGTTGTGGAGGACAAACCCGTCGGCCTCGGCCCGGGCCCTTCGGCGGGCGCGCACCAGGGGCTGCCACCGTGCCCTGACGGCCTCATCGATCAACCCCCTATGCACAGCACTGGGACGCCGACGCACTCCCGGCCGGGTGGTGGCCCACCTCTGTACCGTGCGCTGGGAGATCCCCAGGAGGACAGCCACGTTCTTCGTGGAGCCCTTCTCCGTCTTGAGCAGGAAACGCACAGCGGCGTCACCGGTGGGAATGGGACGGGTCAGCAACGCTCGTTCGAGCCCTTTGACGATCTCACCCATGCCTGCCCCCGAGCGTTCTGCCACCGCGATGACTGGTGCACGGCGGCCGTCTGCTCTCCCAGACCTCTCACACCAAGCCGCTCTCCCCGGCCAGTTCAGGCGTAGCCAGGACACCACCGCAGGCCCTCGGCTAAAGAGCCTGCAGCAACCCAGCTCGCGGACGCCTTTCCGGAAGCAATCGTGGACCCCCAACCGCCATTTACGCCACCCGTACGCGTTTGGTACGTGAAATGTGCGCTTCACGTTAGGGTTGCGGGACAGGAGGTGCTGCATGTCCGAGCTGTTCGATGCGGTCGACGCGCTCATCGCGTCCCGCTCCCAGTTGCCGCCCCCGGCGGAGCGCAAGCGGCTGCGCCAGGCGCACGGCCTGACGCTGGACGAGGTGGCCGCCGCGCTGCAGGTGCGGCGGGCAACGGTCAGCGGCTGGGAGGCCGGCAAGACCGAGCCGCGGCCGCCGGAGCGCGATGCCTACGCCCGCATGCTCAAGCAGCTCGCCCAGCTCTACCCCCCCAACGCTCCGGTGTCTTCTGAGGACACGGCGGTTCCCGAGACGCCTGCGGGTGCGGCCGCTCCTGCGCCCGCACCCGCAGGCCCGGCTGCGGAGGCTGCGAACACCGCACTGCGCCCCGCTGCCCCTGTACCGCGCCCGGCGGTCACGACCAGGCCGACGTCGCGCCGTCCGGCCTCGAAGAAGGCCGCCCCCGCAGGCACCCTGGTGAACGGCGCCGATCCGCGTTTCGAAAACGGTCCGCTCGCGGTCGTCGACGTTACCGACGGCCAGGTGCTGGCGTACTGCGTCGGCGGCCTGGTCCTGGACGTAACCGCGAAGTCGATCCCGTCCCTGGTGGAGTGGACGCTGCGCGAAGGGCGGCTCGGTCAGCCGAAGTTGTCCGGGGCGGGCAAGGACGCCGACCCCCTGATCGTGCTGACCGAGGCCGCGTGCGAGTACTACGGCCTGCCCGTCACGCTCACCCAACAGGAGCGCCTGGCCGGGCGGCTGCCGGAGGGCCACAAGGTCATCGAGCAGCTGGCGCGCGCGCACTGGCAGCTGACTAAGCGCGGGTTCGGGCCGTGGGCGCGGATCTACCGCCCCGCGCAGGGCTCGGAGCGCTCCTGCGTGCAGTTGTGCATCCCATCGTGGGACGCGCTCGACACCCGGCACTGGGCAGACGCGGGGCAGCTGCCGCCGGCGGAGCTGGCCCGGCTGCTGGGCACGTATGCGGCCCGCGTGATGACGCCGCGCGGATCGACCGCCGTGACCGGCCTGGAGCTGATGACCGCCCTGCACCCGCCGACCCGCGCCTCCGTACCAGACGCGACGGGCAAGCGGCACTCCGAGCACAACCCCGGCTCGCTGGGCAAGGATCCGGTGGACTGTGCGCCGTGCGAGGCACCCGACGGGCACCCGGTCCTGGCGGACCTGCCGCGCTTCCACCACCGCACCCCGGCCGAGGTCCTGGTGGAGGAGGCGTACGACTGGGCACGCCCGCTCACCGACGCCGAATGCCTTCGCCCCCACCTGGTGGGCATCGACGTGAACATGGCCTTCGCCGCCGGCGCGAACGGCCTCACGGTCGGCCTGGGCGCGCCGACGCACGTCAAGAACCCCGTCTTCGACGCGAAACTGCCCGGCTCCTGGCTGGTCGACCTCAGCCACGTCGACCTGTCCCGCGTGAAGCTCGCAAAGGAGTGGACGGACCTGGACGGCGAGCTGCTGCCAAGTCCGTTTACGCCGAAGGGTGACCGCCCGGAGGGGCCGGCCTGGTATGCCACGCCGACGGTGGCGTACGCGGTAGAGCTCGGCTACGACGTGCCCCCGATCGAGGCGTACGTCCGCCACGACAACGGCCGCTACCTGGACGCCTGGTACAACCGGCTGCGCGATGCCTACCTCGCCACGATGGCCGACCTCGGGGTGGGCGCGGACCTGCCTCCGGAGGAGTTCCTCGCGGCGATGGACGGCTACCGGCAGCGTGACCCTCAGCTGGCGATTGTTGTGTCCGCAATCAAGGCGACCGTGAAGGGCGGCATCGGCAAGCTGCGCGAGCGCCCGCGCGGGGAGGGCTGGAAGCCCGGGCAGCCGTGGCGGGCCCTCGCCCGGCCGACGTGGCGCCCGGACATCCGCGCCGCCGTCATCTCCCGGACCCGGATCAACATGCACCGCAAGATCGTCAAGCACGCCGCCTTCACCGGGCAGTACCCGGTGGCCATCCTCTCGGACTGTGCCGTCTACGCCTCCGACGGGCCCTCCCCGCTGGACTTCCTGCCCTATCGGGACGGCAAGCCGCTGCCCGGCGGCTTCAAGCTCGGTGTGAACCCTGGGCTGGTGAAGTGGGAGGGCACCCAGAGCGTGCTGTGGGGCGAGGGTGTGCGCGAGCAGTTCAACGCCCCGGAGCTCAACCTCGCCCGGTACATCAAGGACGGCACCGTCACCGATCAGGACACCGGGGAGTAGGTAGAGCGCGATGAGCATGTTCAGGGACGGCCTGGACGCCGCGGTGCACAAGGCGTTCACCCGCCCGGCGCCCAAGAGCGCGCCCGCGCAGATGCGGTACCTGGTCAAGCAGCTGAAGGGCACCAAGGCGGTCGCCCAGATGCTGCGGATCTCGCAGCGCACGGTCGAGCGGTACGTCAAAGACCAGATCAAGAAGCCCCGCCCGGACCTCGCAGCCCGTCTGGAGCGGGAGGTGAAGAAGCGGTGGCAGCCGCAGATCCGCGCTAAGGCGCGGCAGAGGGCGGCGACTACCGGCGGCATCGTCATCGACACCCGCGCCCGCATCGGCTACACCGCGCCGATCGGCACGACGGACGAGGACCGCCTTCGACACCTGAGCGTCGCGCTGCCGCCCCGCTACGCCGCCCGCCTCTTCGACGCCCAGGAGGCCGGCGCCACCGACCGGCAGCTCCAGCGGATCGCCGCCGAAGCACTCAAGGAGATGTACTTCCAGGACAACGGCCGCCGCGCTGGCCAGCTGGAGGAGGTCCGCTTCACGGACATCGAGCACCTCGAGTTCGACCTGTAGCAACCACGCCCGAACAGCCTGCGAGCCCGGACCGATGAGCCGAAGCACGATAGGCGTCACCAAAGCACGCCCGATGTCACCAAGATCGACGGGCGGGCCCGTCTACCCTCCGTCCCCTTACTCGCACAGGGACCGGTTGTCGGAGGCTGCGGATAGCGTGACCAGGTCCGGCCGCGCACTCCGCGCGGCCGTCTCAGGTAGAGAGGACCGCGAACGTGGTGAGCGCAAGCAGCATCCTGCGGGCAGCGTGGGTGCCCGATGACGACCCCGAGCGGGATTGGGAGATCGCAGCCGATCTGGCCGTGGCGTGGGTCCGGCAAGAATGCGCTGAGCAGGGCGCCGCTGGCGTGCTCGTGCTTAATGCCTTCGGTGTGGAACAGCAGATCCCGTCCCTGCGGCGTTTCGCGGCGGAACACACTGTCACCACACCCCGTGCCTCCCGCGACCGTGTCGGCCGTGGCAAGGGGCCCGTTCTGGCATACGTTCCGGACGAGAAGACCCTCGACTTCGCTGCGGGCCTGGCACGTGGGTCCTCGCTGGCCATCGTGGAGAGTATCCACGGCTTTCCGCTCAAAGGTTGGGCGCGCCAACTCGGCGCCATCGACCTCACCCGGCCCGATGAGCAGCCCGAGCAGATCGATTCCGAGCTGGCCGAAGCAATCGACCGCCTGGACTTCTACAAGAACAACGGCTTCGGTGACCAGTTCGGCAAGCAGCAAGCCCAGCGCATTCTGCAGGACCTGCGCGGCTCAGGGCTGCTGGAGCGGGACGTCGTTCTGGGAGCTCTGGCAGCCAAGGGCGCGTCCGATCGTGCGGTGCGGAATCTCGGCAAGTTGATAGACGCGCTGGACCGCGGCTGAGCCCCCGCAACGGCCCGACTCATCCACCTGGCCAGCTGCGGCGCGTCCGGTGACAGCATGCCTGCCTAGCCCCTCACCGATGACAAGTAACGTGCAGAACCAGTGACAGCTGCCTTGCCGCGCCAGCCGCAAAGGCGCAGGTCGGCGGCCCGTCACTGGTGACATCTATCGTGCGTTCGGCTCAACCGATCGGTCCGGGCTAGCAGGCGTATCCACAGCAGGGTGCTCATGCACGAGATGCCCACGTCCTACTCCGGAGGTGGCGTCACCAGCTTTGTAGCGCTGGGGGCGACGTCCGCTGCACAGGCCAGGGTCGGCAGGTCGCGGTCGAGCAGGCCGTTCATTTCGATGGCCACACGGCTGAGCAGGTGGGCGGCTTGGACGGACTGGCCGTCGGCGACGGCGGCGTAGAACCGGGCGGCATAGGTGATGGCGTCGACATCGCCGATAGTGTCGGACATTCCGATGGCGAATGGCACGGTGCCGACCAGCTTCCCGGTCTGGGCTGCGGAGTGGCAGGAGTTCAGCATGACCAGCAGCGGCTTGTCGTCCACGGCGGCGATGGCCCGGGCGAAGGCGCCGGCGCTGACGATGGCACCTTCGTGGAAACCGTCCTCGCCCTTCTCGAAAGCGATCAGGTCCTGTGTGCTGTGGCCGGAGAAGTGCACCACGTGGGGACGGAACCGGGTCAGCGCGTCCAGGAAGACGTCCGCCGTCGCAGCAGGGTGGACATCCAGTTCGACAAGGTTGCGATGGGTGGCGCTCTGCACGGCCGCACGAATCCTCTGTTGTTCCTGGCCGACTCGCAGGTCACCGGCGGAGGCGGCTGCCAGTAGCAGCACTCGCAGTTTCTCCGGCTTCGGGGCCCGCAGTTCTTTCAGCACCGTGCGCACCTCGCCCTCCGTCGCCGACAGACGGCTCTCGATCTTCTGCTGCTCAGCTGCGGCATGACGCTCCGTCTTCTGCTGTTCACGCTGGCGAGCCTTCTCTGCGGCGGCCCGCTCAACCTGTTCCGCCTTCGCCAGCTTGGCCGACAGGTCAGCTGCCTCCTTGGAGAGCTTGCCGACCTTGGCGCTCCACGTGCTGGCGTCCTGGCCAGCTTTGTTGGCCTCGTTCTCGTACCGCTGGGCAGCACGCTGCTTGCTGTTGACGGTGCCCTGGCTGCTTGCCTTGGCGGCTGCCGCTTTCTCCTTCGTGGCCTTCGCGCGCTTGTCGGCTTCCTTCTTGCGGAACTCGCCGACCTTCTTCTCCGCGTCAGCGCGAGCCTTGTTCTTTCTGTCCAGCTGGCTCCGGTAGTAACTGGCGTTCATGGGCGTGCCTCTCTGCGTTTCCCGTCTCGACAGGCTATGGCCACCCACTGACAACACTCCTCGCCGCTTCCCACAGCGTTCCTGCAGGTGTGGCGGCAAGACGGGCAGTCCTGTGCGGGTCTGCTGACGATCGTGGCGGACGGGTCACGTTCCTTGCCCCGAAGGCCATCTGAGCGCTGGTAGATACTGGCCGCCATGGCAGAAGGCTCCGACCCGCAGCAGGACGTCACCTACCGGGCGCCGGTCGGCTCCGTCGATCTCAAGGCGTTCGATGAAGACGGCAACTCGCACGAGATTCGTGTGTGCCACGACTGTCTGCCGTGGTAGCGGAGGTCGTGGTCGTTGCCGGGGAAGTCCTCGTCAGAGAGGGGCATGCGGTGGGATGTCCGCAGTTCCAGGAGCTCATCCGGGACTGAGACGGGAATTCATCGCCCAGGGTCGGGACGCATCTCCTATGGGTGATGATGTTGTGGTGAGTCTGGACCTGAGCAATTACGAACTCCTCTGGCCCGCATCGCTGTTCATATCCGAGGGCGAGCGCGTGCTCCGGTCCACAGGCTCCTGGCAGGACCGGGCTATTTGGCTCATGACGGAGGCCCTGGCCGGCACAACCGCAGTCGCCGACTTCGAGGATCTGCCCAACCACACCGCGCCGACATCCGATCCCTGGGCGACCACCGCCACCGGCTGGGGCACCAAACGGGCCGTGATGGACCAGCACGACTGGTTCACCGAACTCATCCGCCGGGCGCCCGAGCTCAGGCATGCGGCCGCGCCCCGGCCGCACTGGCCGCAGCGCCGCGGCATTGGACTTGCTCACGATGACAGTGCCGCACGGGACACCCGACGGGACTTCGCGCGGCTCATCGGCGAGTTCGCCGACAACGGCTACCTGGTCGAAGTCTTCGGCGAGGAATGCATCGACGATCACAGCGAGCTGCCTGACCCCTCCGACGTGATCGACAGGCGACTTGGCATCCCCGATCTGTGGCCGCTGGCGCCGGAGGCGTGGGGCGAAGACACCTTCTACGGGCTGATCGAGGTGTTCCACGACCTGGTGAGCCGCCCCCGTACGCGGCGCTTCCACTCCTACAGCGGCTGCGGATGGCACCACTCGGAGTTTCACAACGGCCCGGCACGCTTCCTGTACCGGTGGAAAGTCAACCAGCTGTTGCGCGAGGCCGGCATCGATTACGAACTGGCCGCCGAGGGTGAGGACCTCGGGCGCCTGGTCACCGTCACCGACGACGCCCGAAGCCAGCTGGTGCACCGCGCCCTCAACGACAGCCCACCCGACACCACCGCCGGTGTCCGCCACGCCATCGCCCTCTTCCGAGGGCGTGACACGTCAGCCGAGAGCAAGCGATCGGCCATCTTCAACCTCGCCCGCATCCTTGAGGAACGCCGTGCCCTGATCAAGCAGCACCTCGGGAAGGACGAAGGCGCGCTGTTCGAGATCGCCAACCGCTTCGACCTGCGCCACCGCCGGGCCGACCAGCGAGGCGAGTACGACGAAGCATTCCTCGACTGGATCTTCTGGTGGTACCTCGCCACGGTAGAGCTGACCAACCGGCTGATCGCGTCGCGGAGCCTCGCCTGAGCCGTGGCGCCGAACGTGCCTCCCCGATCGGGTGACTGTCTCAGTAGTCGCCCTGTTCGGAGGGCGGTCCGTACTGCTCGATGAGGTCGCAGGTGCTGCCCTCGTACACCGACTTGTCGCACTCGTCATGGTGGTCCTTCTGCGGCAGCGGCTTCACCGGGACGGGACGTGCGGTGACTGCGGCGGGCCGGGGCGGGGCGGGCTGGTCGGCGGTGCGGAACTCGGTGTCGACCACGGTGGAGGCGATTTCGTCCTTGCGCCACTTCTCGGGGTTGTTGTACGGCACCAGGCCGCCCGCATAGGCCATGCGCAGCAGTTCGGCCTTGGTATGGGTGCGCATGCGCTGCATCCGCGCCGTGCCCCGCGCCGCCCGGCGCTCTTCCTCCGTCACCGTGTCGCCCTGTCGTGGTCCTCCTGCGCCTGCGCGTCCGACGGCACGGGCTGGACGAGACCGTCGTCCACCGATGCCGGGCTGGACGGGGCAGGCACCGCCGCCTTCGCCCAGGGCACGCCCAGGGCGGCGAGGGCGACCTGCTGTTCGGAGGTGAGCTTGTCCCACCTCGCCCGGGTGTTCGAATTCCATACGCCCAGCTTGATGACCACCGGCTCCGGCTCACCGTCGACCACGATCTCTTCAGCGTGGCCGCGCGGTACAGGCCAGTGGGCGCCTTCCCGTTCCACCCACTGTGCGAGGGCCGCCAGACCGCGCTGGAACGCCTGCTGTGCCTTGCCCGGGCCCTTCGTCGCACGCGTTGCTGTCGGAGCCGGAGATGGCGCCTCAGCGGGCTTGATACCCAGCCTGGACAGCCGCTCCTGCTGCTCGGTCGACAGCTGCGCCCAGGTGCCCGGCTGGGACTGCCGCTCCAACCACCGCCCGATGTCATCGCCGTCCATCAGGACGCCGGGCTGGATCTCGGGCAGGCTGCCGTCGACGTCGACCAGGTCGGCGAGCACCCGGTAGTGGCGCTGCCAGTCCAGCGGCCAGGGGCAGTTCCAGTCCGGGTCGATCGCCTCCAGCTGCTTTGCGCGCTCCGCCGCCCGCTCCGCGTCCTTCCCGAGGCCGCCCTTCCTGCGGAGATTGGCCATGTGCTGCCCCACGGGCGCCATCGCCTCGCCCTCGCCCCAGACCGCGTCCTGACGCGGAGCGAGGTGCCCCGTGACGCGTCGATACGAGCGCAGCGCGGCGAGCTTGCTCTCCCAGGCTTCCTCGCCGGGCTCCCACACCATCCCGGCCTCCGGCGCGTCCAGGAGGACCTTGCGCCGGCCCTCCAGCTCACCCGCCCGCAGCGCCTTGCGCTGCTGGTGGACCCACCGCCCGAGGGGGAAGTCCTTTGTGACGCCGACCTCGACCTCAACGTCATAGGGCACGGCGTAGACGCCGGTGATCTCGTTCTCCGCCCGCCAGCGCAGCAGGGCCTGATAGCCCTGCAGCCACACCAGCGACTCCGGCCGGTAGACCCGAGTGCGCAGGAATGCCGCGATCGTCGCCGCGTCGCGCGGGCTGGAGAAGTAGAGCAGCGCCGCTTCGACGGCGGCCTGCGTATCGTCCTGGTCCTCGCCGTCGCCCTCCCCGCCGGCCCCGACGATCCGCCCGTCCTCGTCACGCCGGACGTGGACCTTGCGCTTGCCGCTGGTGAGCGCGCGGGAGGCGAGCTGCTCGACCAGGCGCTCATCATGCGAGCGCAGGCCCTGGAGGACGGCCACGAGCGGCTTGAAGCTGGCGGAGGCGACCATGTCGGTCGGGTCCTCGCCCGGCTCCAGGAACACCGGCACGATGATCCTGGCGACCTTGGTGGAGCCGTCCTTATTGAGCCGGAGTGCGCGGCCGATGTTCTGCACGATCTCCACCTGCGAGCCGCGGGTGTCGGCGAAGCAAACGGCTTCCACACCCCGCTCGCCGGTGATGTCCACGCCTTCTCCGAGCACGCGAACGCTGGCGAGGAACGCCCGGTGGACCCGGCGCCCGGCCGCGTTGATGCCGTTGGCGAACTGCCTGAGCGCCTCGCGGCGTTCGGCCACGAGGTGGTCGCCGCACAGCCACGCCGACCACACCCGGTCCGGCGGGACATGGCGGCCGGCCTCCAGCTCGTAGAACTCCGCGTCGATCGACGACGCGGGGAGCTTCTCCGCCTTCGCCAGGTGCTCGTCCGAGGCGTCGTTCATGTACAGCTCGGCAGCCGTCTCGGGCAGCTTCTCCGCGAACGCGGCGGCCTCCTCGACCTTCTGGTGGAACGTCATGACCGTACGCAGGTTGTACGCCGCCGCGTGCTCCAAAAGCGCGGTCTGCAACAGGGCCAGACGCCGGCCCCGCCGCGCCTCTTCGGACTCCCCGAGTACGGGGGAGGGGTCGCGGATCTCCAGCACGTCGATCTCGAATCCGGCGAGAATTTCGCGCTCGATCGCCTCGCTCAGCCCGAGCTCGGCCAGCCACGGCCCGTAGGTTTCCGAGTCCTGTCCCATCGATGCCAGCTCCTGGCCGTCCGTGCTCTTCTGCGGGCAGGGCGAGGCGAGGATGCGCGGTGTGGCGGTGAGGTAGAGCCGGAAGGCGGCGAGGATGCGGGTGTTGTCGTGGATCGCCGCCCACGGCCGCCCCATGTCCCCGGCGGTTCCGTGGGCCTCATCAACGATCGCGAGGTCGAAGCCGTTCATGCGCTGGCCGTACAGGCGCTCCCCGCCCGCCAGAGCGGCTTCCAGCGGCCCGCGAACCTTCCTCCGACCCGTCGGGTCCTCCGGTTCCTCACGGTCCACCAGGGAGGCGTACGTGGCGAACACGACCACCGGCCCGGACCCTGCCCACAGGGCGAGCTGGATCGGGTTGGTGGTGGTCCGCACCCCCAGCGCGTTCAGCACCGCGTCGTTCTCCAGCGAGCACACCGCGACCATCGGCCTGGTGTGGCCCACCAGGCGCCACGCCTGGACGGTTTGCGCGAGCAGGTCCAGGGTCGGCACGGTCACGAGGATCCGGCCGTCCGCGAACGACTCCAGCGCGCACGCGGCGGCCGTGATCGTCTTGCCCGAGCCGGTCGCTGATACGATTGTGCCTCGGGCACCCTGCGGGGGCACAGATGATCTTGCAGGGAATCCCACCCACCTGCGAAACGCGGAGCGCTGGTCTACCTGGTGTTCCTTGAGCTGAATCGCTGACATTTCCATGCCCTCTCCGAGCATCGAATTCCTGTGGTCTTTCAGAGGGCCGCGTGCGGAATGCAGGCCGCGCCCAGGTCGTTCCAGATCGACACACCCGCCTTGTGCCAGCCGCCGGGCTTTCCGTCCTTGAAGGGCGGCTTGTCGTCCACGTCGTAGTGCCCGGCACCGAGCGTGCAGACCACGACGTCCCCGTCCGCGTCCGGGCCGTGCATAGACCGCCGGCCTCGCCCAGCGCCTCCAGCACCCGACGCCGCGCCGTGGTGTGCGAATGCGTCCGCGGAAGCACCGCCTCCCGGACGAACGTCTCCAACCGCTCCAGGCCGACCCGTTCACGCTGCCTCACGCCCTCAACATGTACGGCCAGCTCAGCGGCTCCAGCGGACCGGCCGCCGCGCCGTGACCACTCCCGGTCCGCGATGCCCACCAGGGCCTGGCTCATGACCCGCACCCCCTCGTCCCAGCCGTCCGCGAACAGGAGCTCCGGGAGGCCGGCGCCATCCCGTCCAGCTCCAACATCTGGCACTGCGCCCCGGCGACCGCCCCGGCCTCCAGGTCGTCCGCCTCGCTCGCGGGCACTCCCTGCGCCTCCAGGAGCGCGAACAGCCTCAACCGGGCGTTCACGAACGCCGTCTGATACTGCGTCACCCGGCGCAGAGAAACGCTGCTCAGCGTGGGATCAGGTCCGGTAGATTCAGCGTGACCGGCCATCCGCGGTCATTCCTCTCGGAATTATGGGGAGGCTCCAGGGCGGTTGGGGGTGTCCCGTATTTCCGCCAAGACTACATGCTGCATCAACCCGATGCACCCACTACACTGAAACCGGCAACGAACGAGCAACCCCCCACCCCCAGTAGCCAGCCCGGCCCGCGCCAGCGGGCCCAAGCAGTCCTGGAGGCGCCGCCGGAAGGACCGTCAGGCGGGGGAGCGCAGCGGACTCGCCGAACCGGGATGGAGTGAAGCGAAAGCCTGGTAGCGGGACATAGTCCCGCAGCCCTGGGAGCGCAGCGGACGGGGCGTTAACCAGACTGCGCAGCAGTCAGGTTGTGCGGGCCGCGCAGCGGCCCGCTAGCGCTTCCGCGGAGCGG
>NZ_JBFBEE010000043.1:6977-62592 GCF_040683555.1 Streptomyces sp. NPDC093510 | reverse complement strand
AGCCGCGAACCCACCCCGTAAGCCCAAAACCCCCAAACCCGCCGCTTCGCGGCGGATGTATCCCACCCACCCACCCGTGCACCCCGCGACGTCCCCGCAGGAGTAGGGGCGGGTGGGCGGGGTGTTCCCCGCGACGCCCTGCAGGGGTAGGAGCAGTAGGGGGGTGACCCTCCACCGGCCGGCAGTCGCGAAACCGGCCCGAGGGGACGTGGGGGTATGTGCGCACGGAGCACCGAGCACACATTGGCGTCTTTGGACTTGAGGCGTGGCGAAGGGATAGCGAGTACGTACATACCCCCACGGCCCCGCCCCACAGACGGGCGGAAGGCGAACCCCGCCCAAGGCGTCGCGCCTCACGGGGACGCGGGAGCCGAAGGGCACAGCCACCGGCGCCCCTCCATCAGCCCCCCAAGCCCCGCCCACGCAAAGTTCATGAGCGTGGCCGCCGCCTCCCGCGCCGACACGGACCCGTCCGTATTGGCCCACCCGGCCAGGGACTCCGCCGCCCCCACCAACGCCTGGGCCAGCCCCGCGACCTCCCGCTCGGGCAGCGACGGGTCCCCGTGCGCCGTCCGCGCCGCCTCCGCGATGAGCGAGGTCACGTAGGCGACGATCTCCTCCCGCATCGCGGCCACCTCGGCCGCGAACGGCTCCCCCTGCGTCCGCGCCTGGCTGTGCAGCACGGCCCACCCGTCGGGCCGTTCCGCGGTGTGTGTGAAGAACGCCCGCAGTCCGTCCCACAGTTGGCGGTCGGCGGGCTCACCGACGGAGCCGCCGGCACCCTCCCGCACCGCGGCGACGAGCGCGGCGGCCTCCCGCCGGATGCACGCGCTGAAGAGCTCTTCCTTGGAGTTGAGGTACAGGTACACGAGCGGCTTGGAGACCCCCGCGAGCTCAGCGATCTCGTCCATGGAGGCGGCCCGATACCCCCGCTGCCCGAAGGTCCGCACCGCCGCGTCCAGCATCTGCTGCTCACGCACGGCCCGCGGCATCCGCTTCTGCCGCCGCTTCCCACCCACGCTCACATCCGCGCCCACACCCGCGCCCACACCCGCGCCCACACCCGTGCCCACGCCCACCCCGGCCCCCGCCTTCCCACGCTGTCCGTTCACACGTCAGCGTACGGTCAACGGAAGCCGGGGCACGATTACCGGATGGACCCGCCCACCGGCACGATCAACGCGTCGTCGAGACGCAGCAGCTGGGAACCGGAGCCAGAGCCGGAACCGAAGCCGAAGCCGCGGAAGACTCAACGCCAAGGCCCCTGCACGCCGAAGATGCGTGCAGGGGCCCTGAGCTGACCCTGGGAACGTCAGGCGGCGGCAGGCACCGCACGCGACGACGGCGTCTCGTCGGCCACGTCGGACCCGTCGGACCCGTCGAACTCGTCGAGCGGCGACGCCGACGCACTCTCGTACGCCTCGTGGTCGAGGATCTTCTCGCGGGCCGCGACGATCACAGGCACCAGCGCCTGCCCGGCGACGTTCGTCGCGGTGCGCATCATGTCCAGGACGGGGTCGATGGCGAGGAGCAGACCCACGCCCTCCATCGGCAGGCCGAGCGTCGACAGGGTCAGCGTCAGCATGACCGTGGCGCCCGTCAGGCCCGCCGTGGCGGCCGACCCGACGACCGACACGAACGCGATGAGCAGGTACTCCTTGATGCCCAGGTTCACATCGAAGATCTGCGCGACGAAGATCGCGGCGATCGACGGGTAGATCGCGGCGCAGCCGTCCATCTTCGTCGTAGCACCGAAGGGCACCGCGAAGGACGTGTACTCCTTCGGGACGCCGAGGCGCTCGGTGACCTTCTGGGTGACCGGCATGGTGCCGACCGAGGAGCGGGAGACGAAGGCGAGCTGGATCGCGGGCCAGGCGCCCTTGAAGAACTGGAGCGGGTTGACCTTCGCGACGAACGCGAGCAGCAGCGGGTAGACGCCGAAGAGGACCAGGGCGCAGCCGATGTAGATGTCCGCGGTGAACGTCGCGTACTTGCTGATGAGGTTCCAGCCGTAGTCCGCGATGGCGAAGCCGATGAGGCCGATGGTGCCGATCGGGGAGAGCTTGATGACCCACCACAGGGCCTTCTGGAGGAGGGCGAGAACGGACTCGCTCAGTTCCAGGATGGGCTGCGCCTTGTCGCCGATCTTGAGGACGGCGATGCCCGCGACGGCGGCCATGAAGACGATCTGGAGGACGTTCAGCTCGGTGAAGGGCGTGATGACGTCCTTCGGGATGATGCCGGTCAGGAAGTCGATCCAGGAGCCGGCGTGCTCGGGCGCCTTGCCGTCCTTCGGCGTGAGGCCGGTGCCGGAGCCGGGGTTGGTGAGCAGGCCGATGGTGAGGCCGATGGCGACCGCGATCAGCGACGTGATCATGAACCACAGCAGGGTGCGGGTGGCCAGACGTGCGGCGTTGTTGACCTTCCGCAGGTTGGTGATCGACACCAGGATCGCGAAGAAGACGAGCGGGGCGACCGCGAGCTTCAGCAGCCCGATGAAGGTGTCGCCGACCTTGGACAGGGTGGTGACGAGCCAGTCGACGTCCTGGTTGCGGGCGATCCAGCCGAGCAGCACACCGAGGACCAGGCCGCCGAGGATCTGCGCCCAGAAGGGGATCTTGAGGAACTTGGTTATCCGGAAGCGGGACTCAGGCTGCTTCTCGGTCTTGCCGGCCTTGTCGGCGGGCGTCGCGGAATTCGCGGACACGGACACACTCCGGTGAGGAAAGTCAGGGTGAGGGGGACGTACGGGAGCGGCGACCGCGAAGGGTCAGCAGCGCCGCTGCTGCGGGGGTCACATTCAGATGTGACAGGCCGCGGACATGCAGCGGCAGAGATCGACATGCAGGCGCGCCACGAGCGGGACGCTCATGGCGTGGCGGTGCGCTGCTGCTGTCTTCATGACAAACACGTTAACACTCGTGCTTTGAGAACATCAAAGGTCTTGTTTGAGATAGCGGCCGTCCGCGAGCACCCCGGAGCCGCACGGAACGCACGGAACGCACGGAACGCACGAAACCCCGGCGCCGCAGCGCCGGGGTTCCGGTGAGAGTGATGAACGTTACGAACGCTGGGCGCGCGCCACGTCGTCCGCCTCGTCCTCCTGGGTGCGGTTCGCCTCCAGGTTGGCCTTGGCCCGGTCCACGCGCGCGACGACGTCCATCGAGGCGCGGTCGCGCTCCTTGCGGAGGGCCACGAAGCTGATGGGCGCGGAGATGACCAGCGAGAGCAGCAGCACCCACAGCAGGTTCGAGTCGCCGAGTCCGCGCGGCAGGATCTCGGAGTAGACGAGGCCCCAGACGACCAAGAAGCAACCCACGAAGATTCCGAGGCGCATCAGCGTGTAGCGGAGCATGTCAATCCACTCTTCCGTTCCGAAATGGGCCCGAGCAGGACGAGCCTCTCCAGTGAAGCATGAGAGGGCTCTCCCCCGGCAAGGGGGTCGTCCCCGGCAAGGGGGTCATCCCCGGCAAGGGCGGGGTCAGACCCGCATCGCCTGCGGCGTCTCGCGCAGCATCGGGTCGGGCCCCTCGTACTCGCGGATCGCCTCGTAGCGCGTGTTCCGCTCGACCGGGCGGAAGCCGGCCTCGCGGATCAGGTCGAGGAGGTCCTCGCGGGTCAGCTTGTTCGGGGTGCCGAAGTTGTCCGCGTCGTGCGTGATCTTGTACTCGACGACCGAGCCGTCCATGTCGTCGGCGCCGTGCTGGAGGGCGAGCTGCGTGGTCTGGAGGCCGTGCATGACCCAGAAGACCTTGACGTGCGGGACGTTGTCGAAGAGGAGGCGGGAGACCGCGAAGGTCTTCAGGGCCTCGGCGCCGGAGGCCATGGTCGTGCGCGCCTGGAGGCGGTTCCTGACCTTGCCGTCCTGCATGTCGACGAAGTCGTGCTGGTAGCGCAGGGGGATGAAGACCTGGAAGCCGTTCGTCTCGTCCTGGAGCTCACGCAACCGCAGGACGTGGTCGACGCGGTGGCGCCGCTCCTCGATGTGGCCGTACAGCATCGTGCACGGGGTCTTCAGACCCTTCTCGTGCGCGAGGCGGTGGATGCGCGACCAGTCCTCCCAGTGGGTGCGGTGGTCGACGATGTGCTGGCGGACCTCCCAGTCGAAGATCTCCGCGCCGCCGCCGGTGAGCGACTCCAGGCCCGCCTCGATGAGCTCGTCCAGGATGTCGGAGGCCGACATGCCGGAGATCGTCTCGAAGTGGTGGATCTCGGTGGCCGTGAAGGCCTTCAGGGAGACGTCCGGGAGCGCCTTCTTCAGCTCGCTCAGCGAACGCGGGTAGTAGCGCCACGGCAGGTTGGGGTGCAGGCCGTTGACGATGTGCAGCTCGGTGAGGTTCTCGCCCTCCATCGCCTTGGCCAGGCGGACGGCCTCCTCGATGCGCATCGTGTACGCGTCCTTCTCGCCCGGCTTGCGCTGGAACGAGCAGTACGCGCACGACGCGGTGCACACGTTCGTCATGTTGAGGTGACGGTTGACGTTGAAGTGCACGACGTCACCGTTCTTGCGGGTGCGCACCTCGTGGGCGAGGCCGCCGAGCCAGGCCAGGTCGTCCGACTCGTAGAGCGCGATGCCGTCCTCGCGGGACAGCCTCTCGCCGTCCCGGACCTTCTGCTCCAGCTCGCGCTTGAGACCTGCGTCCATGACCTCGCCCTTACCTCTCCCAGCGACCTACGACCTACGACCCGCGACCCGCCGACGGCGACCTGCGACAAACTCCCGCCAACCGTACGCCTAGGCCTCTTCCGGAAGCTCCCCGACCCGGTTCTCCCACTTGGTGGAGAGCACGATGGTCGTCCGCGTACGGGACACCCCACGCGTACCGCTGAGGCGGCGGATCGTCTTCTCCAGGCCGTCCACGTCGCTGGCCCTGACCTTGAGCATGTACGAGTCGTCGCCCGCGATGAACCAGCAGTCCTCGATCTCGTGCAGGTCCTTCAGGCGCCGCGCCACGTCCTCGTGGTCGGCGGCGTCGGAGAGCGAGATGCCGATGAGGGCGATGACACCGAGGCCGAGCGAGGCGGAGTCGACGGTCGCGCGGTAGCCCGTGATGACACCGGCCGCCTCGAGGCGGTTGATGCGGTCCGTGACGCTGGGCCCGGAGAGGCCCACGAGCCGCCCGAGTTCCGCGTACGAGGCCCGACCGTTCTCCCGCAGGGCCTGGATGAGCTGCCTGTCCACGGCGTCCATAGGTGCGATGCCTTTCATTATTCAGCGATACCGCGAGTCTATGTGTAGAATCTAAGGCGCAACAGGGCTTGCGCCCTGTGAATCTCTCTCAATCTCAGCCGATCAACGACGATCCTTCAGGAGTGAGTCACCCGTGTACTCGATCGAGATGGCCTACGCCCGCATGCGCGAGCTCCAGGACATGGCCAACCGCTCGCGTGCCCACAAGACCGCCGCGCCCGAGGCCCGCGCGAAGCGCGCCGCCAAGAAGCGCTAACCCCCCTGGGAGCCGGAGCCCAGCTCTCCCTCCCACCGGCGGTACAAGCTGTGCGGCACCCGTGCCGCGTCCAGCACCCGCCCGGCGACGAAGTCCACCAGATCCTGGATGTGCGTCGCCCCCGCGTAGAACGCCGGAGAGGCGGGCAGCACGATCGCGCCCGCCTCGTCCAGGCCCACCAAGTGCTTCAGCGTCTGCCCGTTCAGCGGCGTCTCGCGCACGCAGACCACGAGCCGTCGGCCTTCCTTCAGCGTCACGCTCGCCGACCGCTGCAGCAGATCCTTCGAGAGCCCGAGCGCCACCCCGGCCACGCACGCCGTGGACGCCGGCACGATCAGCATCCCCTTCGTCGCGTACGACCCCGAGGAAGGACCCGCCGCCAGATCACCGGCGGCCCAGTACCGCACGTCGGACACGTCCGGGTCGAACACCCCCGGCTTGCCGTCCGCGCCGCGCCCCAGCCACTGCCGCAGATCGTCCCGCCAGTGCGCGTCCCGGAAGGCGATGCCCGTCTCGTCGAGCAGCGTCAGGCGCGAGGCCCGCGACACGACGAGGTCCACGCTCTCCCCCGCCGCGAGCAGCGCGCGCAGCACGGCGGCGGCGTAAGGCGTCCCGGACGCCCCCGACACCCCCACGATCCAAGGCCTACGCTGCGTATCTCCTGGGTTCACGCTCTGCAGCCTATCCGTCGGCATTTCAGACAGTGAGCCCGCGTACGAGCAGATCGAGCAGCGCGCACACGAACAGGGCGATCCCGATGAAGCCGTTCACCTGGAAGAAGGCGCGGTTCAGCCGGGACAGGTCGTGCGGCTTCACGATCGAGTGCTCGTAGACGAAGGCACCGGCCACGATCGCGAGACCGAGCCAGAAGAACCCGCCCGCGTCGGTGGACGCGGCGTACCAGACGAAGAGTGCCGTGGTCACGAGGTGACAGCCGCGCGCGCCCCGGATGGCGGCCGGGATGCCGAAGCGTGCCGGCACCGACTTCACGCCGACCTCGCGGTCCGTCTCCACGTCCTGGCAGGCGTAGATCAGGTCGAAGCCGCCGATCCAGATGCCGACCGCGAGTCCGAGTATCACCGCCTGCCAGGACCACTCGCCGGTCACCGCGAGCCACGCGCCGATCGGGCCGATCGCCTGGGCCAGGCCGAGGATCGCCTGCGGGAAGTTCGTGAACCGCTTGCCGTACGGGTAGACGACCATCGGGATCACCGCGACGG
Organism: Streptomyces sp. NPDC093510; assembly: GCF_040683555.1. NCBI lineage: Bacteria > Bacillati > Actinomycetota > Actinomycetes > Kitasatosporales > Streptomycetaceae > Streptomyces > Streptomyces sp. NPDC093510. The sequence goes on along the minus strand of NZ_JBFBEE010000043.1, from coordinate 55,925 downwards.
GCGCGAGCGCCAGGCAGAGCGGGTTGAGCAGCGCGGCCGAGCCGAGGAACACGGCGAGCGCGATCAGCGCGCCCGTCCACGCGGACTTCACCGACACCGCGCCCGTGACGAGCTCGCGGTGGGCGGTGCGCGGGTTGCGGGCGTCGATCTCGCGGTCGATGATCCGGTTCGCCGCCATCGCGAACGTCCGCAGGCCCACCATGCAGACGGTGACCAGGAGCAGCCGCCCCCAGTGGATGTTCTCGTCCAGCCGGAACATCGCGGTCAGCGCGGCGATGTAGGCGAACGGCAGCGCGAACACCGAGTGCTCGATCATGACGAGCCGCAGGAATGCCTTGGTGCGCCCCGGCTGCGGGATCGCGGCTGATGCTGAACTCACGAGAGTCCGTACTCCTTCCAGCGACGGTCCACCTTCGCCGCGACGGCCGGGTCGGACTCGACCATGTTCGGCCAGCCGCCGTCCCGGGTGTAGCCCTCCTCGGGCAGCTTCTTCGTCGCGTCTATGCCCGCCTTGCCGCCCCAGAACTGCTGGTAGGAGGCGTGGTCGAGGTGGTCGACCGGGCCCTCGACGACGGTGAGGTCACGGGCGTAGTCCGTGTTGCCGAGCGCGCGCCAGGACACCTCGTGCAGGTCATGGACGTCGCAGTCCTTGTCCACGACGACGATCAGCTTCGTCAGGGACATCATGTGGGCGCCCCAGATGGCGTGCATGACCTTCTGCGCGTGCTTCGGGTACTTCTTGTCGATCGAGACGATCGCGCAGTTGTGGAAGCCGCCCGACTCCGGCAGGTGGTAGTCGACGATGTCCGGGACGATCACCTTGAGGAGGGGGAGGAAGAACCTCTCCGTGGCGCGGCCGAGCGGGCCGTCCTCCGTCGGCGGGCGGCCGACCACGATCGACTGGAGCAGCGGACGCTGCCGCATCGTCACGCAGTCGATCTTCAGTGCGGGGAACGGCTCCTGCGGCGTGTAGAAGCCGGTGTGGTCGCCGAAGGGGCCTTCGGGGAGCATCTCGCCGGGCTCAAGCCAGCCCTCGATGACGACCTCGGCGTGCGCCGGGACCTGGAGCGGGACCGTCTTGCAGTCGACCATCTCCACGCGCTTGCCCTGGATGAACCCGGCCAGCATGTACTCGTCCATGTCACCGGGCAGCGGCGCCGTGGAGGCGTACGTCACGGCCGGCGGGCAGCCGAAGGCGATGGCGACCGGCAGCTTCTCGCCGCGCCGCGCCGCCACCTGGTAGTGGTTGCGGCTGTCCTTGTGGATCTGCCAGTGCATGCCGATGGTGCGCTTGTCGTGGCGCTGGAGGCGGTACAGACCGAGGTTGCGCACCCCGGTGTCCGGGTCCTTGGTGTGGGTCAGGCCCAGGTTGAAGAAGGAGCCGCCGTCCTCGGGCCAGGTGAAGAGCGCGGGCAGCTGCTCCAGGTCGACGTCGTCGCCGGTGAGCACGACCTCCTGGACAGGAGCACTGTCGGACTTCACCTTCTTCGGCGGTACGTGCGTCATCGCGCCGAGCTTGCCGAACGCCTCGCGCACCCCGACGAAGCCGTGCGGCAGCTCCGGCTTGAGCAGGCCGCCGATCTTCTCGCTGATCTCGCCGTACGACTTCAGGCCGAGCGCCTTCAGGAGGCGGCGGTCCGTCCCGTACACGTTCATGGCCAGGGGCATCGCGGAGCCCTTGACGTTCTCGAAGAGGAGCGCGGGCCCGCCGGCCTTCTGCACCCGGTCGACGATCTCACCGACCTCCAGGTACGGGTCGACCTCGGCCTTGATGCGCTTGAGATCGCCCTCGCGGTCCAGTGCCCGGAGCAGGGAGCGAAGATCGTCGTAAGCCATGCGTTCCAGTATCCGGCACCGGTTACCCTGGCCCCGTCACCGGGGGCCCGCACGCCTCCCGCCGCCACCGCTTGGGGGATCCCGCCACCATGCTCAGGTATCTGCCGTTCCTGCTGGTCCTGGCAGTGTGGATCTATGCCTTCATCGATGTCCTGAACACTCCGGAGAAGGAGGTCAGGCATCTGCCCAAGGTGGTGTGGGTCATCATCGTGCTCCTCTTCGGAGAGGTGCTGCTCGGCCCGATCGCCTGGTTCGTCACCGGCAAGAAGCGGCACGCGCCCGGCACCGCCGAGGGCGGCAGGACCCGCTGGGTCGCGCCCGACGACAACCCGGAGTTCCTGAAGTCCCTCAAGGAAGAGGACCCCGACGACGACGGCGACAGGAAGCGCGACAAGGGCACCGAGGGCTGAGAAGCCATGGAACTGCGACTCCTCGTGACCTTCGAGAAGGTCGCCACCGTCCTCAGCTTCACCCGGGCCGCCACCGAGCTGAAGTACGCGCAGTCCAGCGTCACCAGCCAGATCCGCGCCCTGGAGACCTCGCTCGGCACCGAGCTGTTCGACCGGCTCGGCAGCCGCATCCGCCTGACCGATGCGGGGACCCGGCTGCTGCCCTACGCCCGGCAGATCATCGACCTCGCCGACGAGGCGCGGGCCGCAGTCGTCGGCGCCGACGAGCCGTCCGGCACGATCGCGGTCGGCACGATGGAGTCGCTGACGTCCTACCGGCTGCCGCCGCTCCTCGAACTCTTCCACCACCGCTACCCGAAGGTGCGGCTCTCCCTGCGCCCCACGCTGGGCGACGAGACCCGGCAGGCGCTGCGGCAGGGGACGTACGACGTGGGCTTCCTGATGGAGCCGGAGACCGAGCACCAGGGCCTGGAGACCGAGGTCCTCGCCGAGGAGCCGCTGGTCCTGGTCTGCGCCCCGGCCCACCCGCTGGCCGCGCGGGGAGCGGAAAAGCTCACCACGGACGACCTGGCCGCCGCCCAGCTCGTCGGCACCGAGCCCGGCTGCCCCTACCGCGACCTCTTCGAGGAGGAGCTGCGGGAGCGGACCGGTGCGCCGCCGCCGTTCATGGAGTTCGGCACCATCGAGGCGACCAAGCAGGGCGTGGCGGGCGGGCTCGGGGTGGCGCTGCTGCCCGCCGTGGCGGTGGCGCGGGAGCTGGCGGACGGCACGCTCGTACGACTGCCGTGGGAGCCGCCGTTCACGCTGTGGACGCAGCTCGCGTGGCGGTCGGGGAAGCGTCTGCCGCCGCAGGTGCGGCTGTTCGTGGAGCAGGCCGTGCGGCTGGTGCGGGAGCAGAGTTCGTCGCCCGCGCCAGGGTCACCTTGAGGCCGGCCAGCACGATCAGCGGGACGCCGAGCGCCTGGACGAGTCCGATGTGGTGGCCGTAGACGGCCCAGTCGGCGACCATCGCGACGGCCGGGTAGGTGAAGGCGAGCACGGCGATCTTGGCGGTGGGCAGCTTGGCGTACGCCGCGTACATCAGGACGTACATCAGTCCGGTGTGGATCACACCCAGGCCCGCCAGCCAGGCCCACCCGGCGCCCGTGCCGCTCATCGCGCCGAAGTCGGTGAAGGGCAGCAACAGCGGTATGCCGACGAGGACTTGGACCAGGGCGATCAGGTGCGGCCGTACGCCGGTGACCCCCATGGTGACGAGGGTGGACAGGGCGTAGAGGACGGCGGCGAGGAGCGCGAGGCCGATGCCCGCGAGCGAGCCCGCGTCGCCGGGGCGCACTCCGGAGACCAGTACGAGACCGGCGAACGCGGCCGCGAGCCAGCCCAGTTGGGTGCGGGTCAGGCGCTCGCGCAGGACGACGGCGCTGAGCAGCACAAGGAAGAACGGCTGTGTGTGGTAGACGACGGTGGCCAGCGAGATCGAGGTGGCCTCGTACGCCTTGAAGAGGAACACCCAGTTGAAGACGATGAACACGCCGCCGAGCGCGGCGAGGCCGAGCTTCTTCAGGGTGAGGCCGTGGTCGCGGAAGTAGCCGCGGGCGAATGCGTACGCGCCGAGGGCGAGGGCGCCGAACAGGACGCGGAAGAAGACGACGTTGAAGGCGGACGCGCCGGACTCGACGACGAAGATGCCGAGGGTGCCGGACAGCATCATGGCGGCGGTGAGCTGGAGCGCGCCGGAGCGCTCGGAGGACTTGGTGGTGGTCATGCCGTCGGTTGCCATGCCGCTGAAGCTACGAGCGGGTGTACGCGCTGGTCCACGCGCCAGTGGGGCGTCCTCCCGATGGCTCCATCGGCGCTGCCGATGAGGCCTGACCGGGGGCCCGCATGGGCACGATGGGAGGCATGAGCAGCGCATCCCGCATTCCGACGGTCGACCTGCGTCCGTGGCTCTCCGACGGCCCCGGGGCCCGCGCGCGGACGGCGCGGACCGTCGACGAGGCTCTGCGGAGCGCCGGGTTCCTCCTGGTGACCGGACACGGCGTCGATCCGGATCTGCGCGCGGCGATCAGGTCGTCGGCGCGCGGCTTCTTCCGCCTGCCGGACGCGTCGAAGCGGCCGTACGCGGTGAAGGTGGGCGGGCGCGGCTGGCTGGGGCCGGGCGCCGAGGCCAACAGCTACGCGGAGGGCACGCCCGCTCCCCCGGACCTGAAGGAGTCGCTGTCCTTCGCGGCGGAGGACCCGACGGGCGACCCGGCCGTGGACGCCGAGTGGTTCACACCCAACACCTGGCCGGACGAGACACCCGAGCTGCGAGCGCTCGTCCAGACGTACCTGCGCGAGATGCGGTCACTCTCCGACCGCCTCCTGGAACTGCTCGGCGTGGCGCTCGGCGAGGAAGAGGACTTCTTCACCCGCCATACGGGGCACCCCACCTGGGGCTTCAACATCAACTGGTACCCGGGGCGGGAGCGGGTGGGCGAGCCCGAGCCGGGCCAGTTCCGCATCGGCCCGCACACGGACTTCGGCACGGTGACGGTCCTCGACCGGCAGGAGGGCAGGGGCGGGCTCCAGGTGTTCACCGACGAGGGCGGTTGGGAGGACGCGCCGTTCGACCCGGCGGCGTTCACGGTCAACATCGGCGACCTGATGGCGCGCTGGTCCGGCGGCCGCTGGCAGTCCGGCCGCCACCGGGTGCTTCCACCGCCCGCCGAACTGCCCGCCGAGGAGCTGATGTCACTCGTGTACTTCTACGAATGCGACCCGGGCACCGACGTGCGGGGCATCGACTCGCACGTGTACCTGAGGGGGCAGCTGGACGCGATCGCAGTGGAGTAGCCAGGCCGCGGCACGCCTCCGCAGCCCGGGTCCACACCCAGCCCGGGTCCGCACCTACGGACGCCGTCCCGCCTTGTCGACGACGACGCGCTCCAGGACGGCGGTGTGGGCGGTCACCGTGCCCTTCTTGAAGCCCGTCGGCAGATCCTCGACCGCCACCTGCCGCTCACCGAGGAACTGCTTGGTCTTCTTGTCGAAGATCAGCTCCTGGCGCTCGCCGTCGTTCTCGCGGGTGATGGCCACACCGTGCCGTCCCGCCGCGTCCACCACGTCCCCGCGCACCTCGACGCCGGGGATCGTCGACGCGGCGAGGTAGAGCGCGGCAGCCTGCTTCGGCGGCATCAGACCACCGCAGAGGTCGCCGACCTGGACGAACGCGTTCTGGTCCTTGCTCTCGCCCCCCGAGGCCACCCGGTAGAGCCAGTCCCGCATGTTGACCGGGTCGGTCGGCAGCTTCTGCAGGCTGCGGTAGTGCGAGTTGCCCTCCACGAGCGGCAGGTCCGGCGGCAACCGCTCGTGGTCGAAACCGTCGACGCGGTCGTTGATCACCTCCGTGTGCCTGCCGTCCACCGAGTTCCAGTACTCCCGGACGTGCAGGGGCTGGAGGCGGGACTTCTCGTCGCTGCCCGTCTCCATGTACCGCTCTTTGGTCTTGACGTACACGAACTGGTCGTCGCGCAGGTCCTTCGGGGCGGGTTGCGCCTTCGCCGCCGCGGCGATCTCCTCCAGCATCCGCACGGTCTCCTTCGACGGCGGGCCCGCCTGCGCCGCCCGGTCGCCGAACGGCGAGGCGACCAGGACGCCCGCCGCGGTGGCCGCGGCCACCGCTCCCGCGACGAGCGCGGGCCGGAACCAGACCTTCCGCAGCGCGGGCGCCTTCTTCTCGTTCTGCCGGATCTCGGTCAACAGGTGCTCCTTGAGCAGGTGATGACGGCCCGGCGGAAGGTCGCGATCGGGAAATTCGTTCATCGGTTTCCCTCCTTGATGGGCCTGACCGCGGTGGTGCGGTCACCTCTTACCTGTCCGCGCCTCTTGGGTGGTTCCAAGGCTTTTGCGAGTTTCGCGCGGGCCCGGGAGAGCCGGGAGCGCACGGTGCCGACCGGAATGCCGAGGGCCTGCGCGGCGGCGGTGTACTCGAGGCCCGACCAGACGCAGAGCGCGAGCACCTCACGCTCGGCGCGGCGCAGCTTCCCCAGCGCCGTACGGACCAGGGCGAGCTGCTCCTCGTCGTCGATGCGCCCGGCGAGCTCGTCCGCGAAGTCGGGGGCCGTCTCGTCCCGCGGCAGCCGGGCGACGGCGGCCGCGTGCCGGCGGGCCGCCCGGCGCACGTTACGGGTGACGTTCGTGGCGACGCCGAGCAGCCAGGGCCGCAGCGACCCGCCGTCCGCGTCGACCCGGCCGCGCAGCCGCCACGCGTCGAGGAAGGTCAGGGACACGATGTCCTCGGCCGAGGACCAGTCGCCCGTCAGCCGGTAGGCGTGGTTGTAGACGGAGCGCGCGTACGCGTCGAAGAGCTCGCCGAAGGCGTCGGCGTCACCGTCCCTGATGCGGACGCGCAGCGCTCTGTGACGGGCCTGAAGTTCCCCCTGATTCGTCTCCACACCCCCCTACCTGTCCATACGGAAGAAGCCGGTTCCCGTGACCTGGGTCACGGGAACCGGCTTCTCGCGGAGACGCGTCGCTCAGACTCCGGCGTACGAGTGCTTGCCGGTGACGAAGATGTTCACGCCGTAGTAGTTGAACAGCCAGCAGCCGAAGGCGATCAGGGCCAGGTAGGCGGCCTTGCGGCCCTTCCAGCCGGCGGTGGCGCGAGCGTGCAGGTAGCAGGCGTAGGCCACCCAGGTGATGAAGGACCAGACCTCCTTGGGGTCCCAGCCCCAGTAGCGGCCCCACGCGTCGCCCGCCCAGATCGCGCCCGCGATGATCGTGAACGTCCACAGCGGGAAGATCGCGGCGTTCAGGCGGTACGAGAACTTGTCGAGCGAGGCCGCCGAGGGCAGCCGTTCCAGGACGGACGTGGCGAATTTGCCGGGCTTCCCGCCGCTCGCGAGCTTCGACTCGTAGCTGTCCCGGAAGAGGTAGAGCAGGGTGCCGACGCCGCCGACGTAGAAGACCGCGCCGCAGAAGATCGCCGTGGAGACGTGAATCCACAGCCAGTACGAGTGCAGGGCCGGGACCAGCTGGTCGCTGTCGGTGTACAGGACGGTGACGGCGAGACCGAGGTCGAGCAGGACCGTCGTGACCAGCGGGAGGCCGAGCCAGGCGATGTTCTTCTTCAGCGCGAGAAGCACCAGGTACACGGCGACGGCGACGGTGGAGAAGGTGATGCTGAACTCGTACATGTTGCCCCACGGCGCACGCTGCACCGACAGGGCGCGGGTGAGGACACCGCCGAACTCCAGGAGGAACGCGAGCACGGTGAGCGAGACGGCGATGCGGCCGTACAGGTCGCCCTTCTCGTCGCCGCCGGACGCGCCGGGCCCGTCCGGCACGTCACGGGTGCCGGCCACCGACCGGGTGACGACCTTCGGCCGCTCCAGGGTGGCGGTGCCGCCGCCCTTGGCCTGGACGGTGACCGCGGTTGCCTCGGCGGTGGCGGTCTTGCTGGGGGTGAGGGCCGCGGCGGTGCGGGCGACCTTGCTGCGGCTGCCGAAGAGCCACTCCGCCATGTGTGCGAAGAAGGCCAGGAGATAGACGGCCATCGCGGAATAGATCAGCACGTTGCTGATGTGTGCGAGGTTCTCGTTGGGCTCGGCGGCCAGGGTGGCGGCGAGATTCACTTCTCAGCCCCTTCGGCAGGTACAACATCGGGGTCGGAGCCGGAAGGTGCTTCCGCCTCCGGGTCGGGCTCGGGCGCGCTCGGCGCCTGGTCGTGCAGCTGGGCGGCGAGCTGGGCGAGCTCCTCGGGGACCTTCGCGGACTCGCTGCGGCCAAGGCCCGCCATCTCCACGACGGTGACGCCGTCGGCGCCCCTGACCGCCCGCACCCACACGCGGCGGCGCTGGATGAACAGCGATCCCGCGAGACCGGCGACGGCGGCGATCGCGCCGCCCAGCGCCCAGCCGGTGCCGGGCTGCTGGGAGACCTGGAAGGTCGCCCACTCCTTGAGGTTCTTCTCGAAGGTGATCGACCCGGCGCCGTCAGGGAGCGTCATGGTCTCACCGGGGCGCAGCCGCTGCTTGAACAGCTCGCCGTCGGCGTCCTTGAACTTCTTCATCTTGCGGGTGTCCAGCTGGTACACGTTCTGCGGGACACCGGCGTCGACGCCCAGGCTGCCGTGGTACGCGGACAGCGCGAGCACCGGATAGTCGGCGGCGGGGAACTGCGAGAACATCTGCCCCTTGCCCACACCCGCGAAGGTCGGCACGAAGAAGGCGTTGAACCCGAGCTGGTCCGGCTTGCCGTTCTTGTCGCGGTAGTTGTCCATGACCTTGATGGCGCCGGTCGCGGTGCCGTTCTGGTCGATGGGCAGCACCGGCACGGACGCCTGGTAGACGACCTTGCCCTTGCCGTCGCGGACGGTGACCGCGGGGGCGAAGCCGTGGCCGATGAGGTAGACCTTCGAGCCGCCGACCTGAAGCGGCTCGTTGACCTCGATGGACTTCTTCTTCTCGGGGCCGTCGGCGCCCTCGGAGTAGGTGACGTCCGCGCGATAGGTGCGGGCCGTGCCGCGATTGGGGCCCGACTTCTCGTACGTACCGACGAACTTGTCGAGCTTGAAGCTGAACGGCTCCAGGTCCTGGGAGTCGAAGAGGCTGCCGGACTTGAAGTCGTCGTACTGGCTGAGGGTGTTGGAGAAGCCGTCGCCCTCCATGATCAGCTTGCCGCCCTCGGACTTGAAGAGCTGTCCGGCGGCGAAGGCGAGCAGCATCACGATCAGCGCGATGTGGAAGAGCAGGTTGCCCACCTCGCGCAGATAGCCCTTCTCCGCCGCGACCGACCTGCCCGCGCCGGAGCCCTCGGTGTGCGCGCGGAAGCGGCGCTGCTGAAGCATCGCGAGCGCGGCCTCGTGCACCTTCTCCGGCTCGGCGTCGGTGCGCCACGTCGTGTACGCGGGCAGCCGCGTCAGCTTCCTGGGGGCGCCCGGCGGGCGGCTGCGGAGCTGGCCGACGAACTGCCAGGTGCGGGGCACGATGCAGCCGATGAGGGAGACGAACAACAGGATGTAGATCGCGGAGAACCACACCGAGCTGTAGACGTCGAAGAGCTGCAGCTTGTCGTAGAGCGGGCCGAGCGTGGTGTGCCGGTCCATGAAGTCCTGGACCTTGAGCTCGTCGACGTTGTTCTGCGGGATCAGGGAGCCCGGAATCGCGCCGAGCGAGAGCAGCAGGAGCAGGATCAGCGCGACCCGCATCGAGGTGAGCTGCCGCCAGAACCAGCGCAGCCAGCCGATGACGCCGAGCCGGGGCAGGTTGGGCGCGGTGTCCTCCCGGTCCCGGTCCCGCGGGGCGGTGGACATGCTGGCGCCGGCGGCACCGAACTCACCCGGCTCGTCAGGGGTTGCGGTCTTGTCTTCGGGAGCTTCGGTCTTGCTCATGGATCAGATCCCCACCGAGTAGCTGCTGGTCCAGACCTGCATGTCCTGCACGATGCTGTCCCACACACCGGTGACGAGGAGCAGGCCGGTCGCGATCATCATGATGCCGCCGACGCGCATCACCCAGACGTAGTGCCGCTTCACCCAGCCGAAGGCACCGAGGGTCTTACGGAAGGCCACGGCCGCGAGGATGAACGGAATGCCGAGCCCCAGGGAGTACGCGACACCGAGGATCGCGCCGCGCTGCGGATTGCCGCTGTCGGCGGAGAGCGCCATGACCGAGGCGAGGGTCGGGCCGATGCACGGCGTCCAGCCCACGGCGAAGAGGGCGCCCACCACCGGCGCGCCGGCCAGCCCGACGGCGGGCCGCTTGTGGAAGCGGAACTCGCGCTGGGTGAGCCAGGGCATGAGCCCCATGAAGAAGAGCCCGAGCACGATCATCACCACGCCGAGCGTCGTGTTGATGGTGCTCTGGTGCTCCTTGAGCGTGCGGCCGAGGGCACCGAAGAAGACGGTGGCGGAGACGAAGACGACGGTGAAGCCGGCGACGAAGAGACCGGCCCCGGCGGCCATCCGGCCGCGCCGCGCCTCCCCGAGGTCCTGGCCGCCGACCCCGGTGACGTACGACAGATAGCCGGGCACCAGCGGCAGGACGCACGGTGAGAAGAAGGAGACCAGCCCGCCGAGCAGGGCGACCGGGATCGCGAGGAGCAGGGCCCCGCTCATGACGGTCTGGTTCGTACCGCTGACGGCCGCGAGCGTCGACATCACTTCTCCGCGAGCACGGGGTCGATCATCTTCCGCAGCTTCTCCTCGCTCAGCGGCTGCTGCGCGCGGGCCGCGATCTTCCCGTCCCGGTCGACGACGAGCGTGGAGGGGATGGCGTTCGGGTTGAGCGAACCCTGGGGGAAGCGCAGCATGAGCTTCCCCATCGGGTCGTACAGGCTCGGGTAGGGAACCTTGTGCTGCTTCTCGAACTGGATCGCGGGGCCGCGCTCGGGGTCACGGGTGTTGATGCCGACGAACTCGACGCCCTTGGCCTTGGTCTCCTTGGCGATCTTCACGAAGTTCGGCGCCTCGGCCCGGCACGGCGCGCACCAGGAACCCCAGACGTTGATGACCACGATCTTGCCCTTGTAGGCCTTGGTGATGTCCAGCTTCTCGCCGTCGAGGGTCTCCCCGTCGAGCGAGGGGTTCGCCTTGCGGTCGCCCTTCTTGACGGTGGCGATGCCATCCGACCCGGCGACGAAGTTGGTGTTCCCGGAGCCGCCCGACACTCCGCCGGAGCTGCAAGCGGTCAGAGCCAGCGCCGCGACCGCGGCGCCCGAGGCGAGCAGGGCAGCGCGACCACGACGGCGACTGCTGCTATCGATGCGGTGTGGGGCACGGCAGGCGACACTCATGTGAAAAGTTTCGCATGTCCATTTCGCCGATCTTCCGCACCCCCTCCACCGGACGAAGACCGCTCTTCAGAGCGGCTCCGGGACCCCTCAGAGGCTCTTCCAGCCCCCGGTCGGCTGCTGGCCGACCTCCAGGCCCTGGAGCTTGGCGAGGACCTTCGGGTCCTGCACGTCGAGCCAGTCGACGAACTGCCGGAACGAGACGAGGCGCACGTCCTTCTTGCCCGCGATGTGCTTCAGGGCCTCCTCGACGGCATCCATGTAGATGCCGCCGTTCCACTCCTCGAAGTGGTTGCCGATGAAGAACGGCGCGCGGTTGGACTCGTAGGCCCGCTTGAAGCCGGCTATGTAGGCCTCCGTGGCCTGCTTGCGCCAGCCCGGGTAGTTGTACGAGGGCGCCTTCGTCGAGTTCTTCGACTGGTTGGCGAGGATGTTGTAGTCCATCGACAGGACCTCGAAGGAGTGCCCGGGGAAGGGCATGGCCTGCAGCGGCAGGTCCCAGACGCCCATCTTCTTCTGCGGCCACTTCTGGCGGCCGCCGGGCGACGACGCGTCGTAGCGCCAGCCGAGCTTCTTCGCCGTCGGCAGCAGGTTGTCCTGACCGAGCAGACAGGGCGTGCGGCCGCCGACGAGTTCCTTGTCGTAGTCGAAGGGCAGCGACGGCAGATCGGTCCAGCCGGTGTTCGTACGCCACTTCTTCACAAAGGACTTGGCCTGGTCTATCTCGTCCTGCCATTGCGCGGACGTCCAGTTGGCGACGGAACCCGTGCCCGCGCAGAAGTGCCCATTGAAGTGCGTGCCTATTTCATGGCCCTCAAGCCATGCCTGCCGCACGTACTTCAGTGTGTCCTTGATGTGACCGTCGGTGAGATAACCGATGTCCGAGGCGCCGACCGCGTTGTTCGGCGGCCGGTACATGCGCTTCTTCGATTCCGGCAGCAGATAAAGCCCGGAGAGGAAGAACGTCATGTGCGCGCCGTGGTCCTCGGCGAGCTTCAGAAAGCGCGGGAACAGACCGTTCCCCACTTCGCCCGCGCCGTCCCAGGAGAAGATCACGAACTGCGGGGGCGTCTCGCCGGGCTCCAGCGGAACAGGCTTGCCAGGCTGGTGGGGCTGCTTACCGGTGTAGGCGGTCGACCCGTCACCGATCGGCTTGGCCGGGTGCTTCTGCGCACCGGCCTCCTCCCCGGCCTTTCCCGCGGGCTTCGACGAATCGCCGTCACCCCCGGAGCCGCACGCCGCGAGCCCGAAAGCAGCGGCCGTGCCTGCTCCAAGGCCGAGCATTCCCCTGCGGCTGATGTCGCGCATTCCATCCCCATTCGTCGCGCCCTTGGTCCGTTCCTGCGTATCTGCCATGCAAGAGGGACGACCCGTTAGAGGGCGCGACGAACACCGGGGTTCCGGTAAGCCGCAGTTATTTATGTTGTTTTACCGGAAGAGAACATACAGTTGCGACGCGATCACTCGACGTCGATATCGCGGCGGTAAATCCGAAGCCGCAGCGCGAGCCGAAGCCGTCAGGCTCCGAATGCCTTGCCCCTGCCCTTCACCGGCTTGGCGCCCGCGAGGAGATGCGCGGGGACGAGGTCCCGGGCCGGTTCGGAGTAACCCACCGAGATGATCTTGTCGCCGCGGTACGTGAACGTCGTCAGCGACGCCAGCGTGCACTGCCGCTTGCGCGGGTCGTGCCACAGCCGCCGCTTCTCCACGAAGCTGCGCACGATCCAGATCGGCAGCTGGTGGCTGACGCACACCGCCTCGTGCCCGCGGGCCGCGTCCTTCGCCGCGTCCAGGGCACCCATCATCCGTACGACCTGCTCGATGTACGGCTCGCCCCAGGACGGCTTGAAGGGGTTGACGAGGTGCTTCCAGTTGTCGGGGTTCTTCAGCGCGCCGTCGCCCACCCCGAAGGTCTTGCCCTCGAAGACGTTGCCCGCCTCGATGAGACGGCCGTCGGTGGCGAGGTCCAGGCCGTGCGCCTTGGCGATCGGCGTGGCCGTCTCCTGGGCGCGGTCCAGCGGCGAGGCGACGACGTGCGTCACGTCGCGGTGGGCGAGGTGCTCGGCGACGCGGTCGGCCATCTGCCGGCCGAGCTCGGACAGGTGGTAGTCGGGCAGCCGCCCGTACAGAATCCCGTCCGGGTTGTGCACCTCACCGTGGCGCATCACGTGGACGACGGTCAGCTCGTCGCCCGCCGGGGTGCCGCTCATGCGGTGGCCTCCGTCGCTTCCGCGGCCGCGCGCGCGGCGGCCGGCAGGGCGGCGGCGATCCGCTCCACGGCCCGCTCGTCGTGCGCGGTGGACACGAACCACGACTCGAACGACGACGGCGGCAGATAGACGCCCTGCGACAGCATCGAGTGGAAGAACGCGGTGAAACGGAAGGACTCCTGCGCCTTCGCCTCCTCGTAGTTGCGCACCTCGCGGTCGGTGAAGAACACGGTGAACATGTTGGACGCGTTCTGCACCCGGTGGGCGACGCCCTCCTTGCCGAGCGCCTCGCTCACCAGACCGCGCAGCCGCTCGGACACGGCGTTGACCTTGTCGTACGCCGCGTCGTCGAGGAGCCGCAGCTGGGCGAGGCCCGCGGCCGTCGCGACCGGGTTCCCGGACAGCGTGCCCGCCTGGTAGACGGGGCCCGCCGGGGCGAGGTGCGCCATGACGTCGGCGCGGCCGCCGAAGGCAGCCGCGGGGAAGCCGCCGCCCATGACCTTGCCGAAGGTCATCAGGTCGGGCTTCACACCGTCCACGCCGTACCAGCCGGCCTTCGACGTACGGAAGCCGGTCATCACCTCGTCGGAGATGTACAGCGCGCCGTTCTTGGCGCAGGCGGCCTTCAGGCCCTCGTTGAAGCCGGGCCGCGGCGGCACCACGCCCATGTTGCCCGGCGCCGCCTCGGTGATGACGCACGCGATCTCGCCGGGGTGCTTGTGGAAGGCCTCCTGCACCGCTTCGAGGTCGTTGTACGGGACGACGATGGTGTCGCCCGCCTGGGCGCCGGTGACGCCCGGGGTGTCGGGGAGACCGAGGGTCGCCACGCCCGAACCAGCCGAGGCGAGCAGCGCGTCCACGTGCCCGTGGTAGCAGCCGGCGAACTTGATGACCTTGGCGCGGCCGGTGAAGCCGCGCGCCAGACGGATGGCGGACATGGTCGCCTCGGTGCCGCTGGAGACGAGCCGCACCTGCTCGACGGGCTCGATGCGGGCCACGATCTCCTCGGCGAGCGCGACCTCGCCCTCACCGGGCGTACCGAAGGAGGTGCCGTGCGAGACGGCCTCCTGCACGGCGGCGATCACCTCGGGGTGGCTGTGCCCGAGGATCATCGGACCCCACGAACACACGAGGTCGACGTACTCGCGGCCGTCGGCGTCAGTCAGGTACGGACCGGTACCGGACACCATGAAACGGGGCGTACCACCCACAGCGCGGAACGCGCGCACGGGAGAGTTCACACCGCCGGGCGTCACGGCCGCCGCACGGTCGAAAAGAGTCTGCGAAACTGGGGCGCTATACGGGAAGCTCACACGAGCCATGGTGTCAGAGCGTCCGGACATCCTGCGGACAGGTGTTTCACTCCACGTTTTAGAGGGTGACCGTGGGGGAGGTCACTGACACGATGATCGGGTTGCGTGGCGGGGGCCGCGAGGCCTAGAAAAGACAGGGCCGTGCCGCCCTGGAAAAGCAGTCGGGTGGAGATATGCATCGCGGTGGCGGACTGGGCGAGGGGACCGACGGCCTGGGCCCCCGGCGTGCCCGGCGGGGCAAGCACCGACGCGAGGCGGAAGCGGAACCGGCGCAGACGTCCGACCAGACGCTCGGCGCTTCCGGCGAGTCCCGGCAGGACCGGGTGACCAGCAGGAGTGGCGGGGTGGGGGTGACGTACAAGTACTTCGGAGCCCCGGACGGCGCGACCGCCGCCCGCGTGCCGATCTCGATGCGCCCCGAGGAGCTCGGCGGCGACGAACTCGGCATGGGCGGCATGTTCACGAAGATCAAGCCGGAGACGATGGCCGCGATGGTCCTGACCGGCATCGAGGGCATACCCCTGCACAAGGTCCCCCCGCTCGAACTGGTCGTCCTCCACCCCGACTACGCCGTGGTGAAGCTCCCCATGACCGTCGTCGACCCGCTGCGCGGCGTCGGCGAGGAGTCGGTGGGCGCCGCGGCGTTCATCTGGTCCACCGTCCCGGACCGCGGCGGCCCCCGCGACGCCTTCAACGTGTACCAACTCCTCCACGAGTGGCAGGACTTCAGCCACCGCCTGCACGACGCGGGCCATCAGGCGTACTGCCTCGTGTGGCCCTGACGCCCCCTCACTCCACCCTGAGCGCGGCGAGTTGCTGCTCGAAGGGGACGACCTCGAAGCCGCTCGCCGGTGCCGCCTCGCTCTCGGGCGCCATGAAGCGTGCCAGCTCCGCGCCCGCGCGGGTGATCCGTGCCGCGAGGCCCTCCTCGCCCCAGTCCTCCGACGCCGCGTACACGGCGGTCGGCAGGACCAGTGCCCGCAGATAGCTGAAGAGCGGGCGCAGGGCGTGCTCGGTGACCAGCGAGTGACGCGCGGTGCCGCCGGTCGCACCGATCAGCACCGGCTTCCCGGTCAGCGCGTCCTTGTCGAGCACGTCGAAGAACGACTTGAACAGTCCGCTGTACGAACCCGAGAACACCGGCGTGACCGCGATCAGCCCCTGCGCGCCGGCCACCGCGTCGAGCGCGGCGGCCAGCCGGACGGGCGGGAACCCGGTGACGAGGTGCTGGGCGATCTCCGTCGCCAGGTCCCGCAGTTCGACGACTTCGACTTCGACCTCGACCTCGACGTCGGTGTGGTGTGCCGTGGCGGCCGTGAGGCGGTCGGCGAGCAGCCGGGTGGACGAGGGCACGCTCAGCCCTGCCGATACGACGACAAGCTTCATGCGCTGACCTCCTGCTGACCGTGCTGGTTCTTCTGGCCCTTCTGGTCCTTCTGGTTCTTGCGGGTGGCGTGGGTGGGCGCGTCCGGGACGCCGGCCGGGCGGTTCTTCGCGAACTCCTCGCGCAGGACGGGGACGACCTCCTCGCCGAGGATGTCGAGCTGCTCCAGGACGGTCTTCAGCGGCAGCCCGGCGTGGTCCATCAGGAACAGCTGGCGCTGGTAGTCCCCCACGGTGTCGCGGAAGGACAGCGTCCGCTCGATGACCTGCTGCGGGGAGCCCACGGTGAGCGGGGTCTGCGCGGTGAACTCCTCCAGGGAAGGCCCGTGGCCGTAGACGGGCGCGTTGTCGAAGTAGGGCCGGAACTCCCGTACGGCGTCCTGCGAGTTCTTGCGCATGAACACCTGACCGCCGAGCCCGACGATCGCCTGCTCCGGCGTGCCGTGCCCGTAGTGCGCGTACCGCGACCGGTACAGCTCGACCATCTTCGCGGTGTGTTCGGCGGGCCAGAAGATGTTGTTGTGGAAGAAGCCGTCGCCGTAGTACGCGGCCTGCTCGGCGATCTCCGGAGACCTGATCGACCCGTGCCAGACGAAGGGCGCGACACCGTCGAGGGGCCGGGGCGTCGAGGTGAACGACTGCAACGGCGTACGGAACTTGCCCTCCCAGGTCACCACGTCCTCGTCCCAGAGGCGGCGCAGGAGCGCGTAGTTCTCGACGGCGAGGTTGATGCCCTGGCGGATGTCCTTGCCGAACCAGGGGTAGACGGGCCCGGTGTTGCCGCGGCCCATCATCACGTCCACCCGGCCGTCCGCGAGGTGCTGGAGCATCGCGAAGTCCTCGGCGATCTTCACCGGGTCGTTGGTGGTGATGAGCGTGGTGGAGGTGGAGAGGACGAGCCGCTCGGTGCGGGCGGCGATGTAGCCGAGCATCGTGGTCGGGGACGACGGCACGAAGGGCGGGTTGTGGTGCTCGCCGGTCGCGAAGACGTCGAGGCCGACCTCCTCGGCCTTGAGCGCGATGGCGACCATGGCCTTGATGCGGTCACGCTCGGTCGGCGTGCGGCCGGTGGTCGGGTCGGTGGTCACGTCGCCGACGCTGAAGATCCCGAACTGCATGACTGGCTCACTCTCCGCGGGTCCGCGTTTTGTTTACGGTTCAACTATACCCACGGAACGGGGGCGCGCGGCCGGCTATTCCCGTACCCCCCCCGGCCGGGGGCCGTTGTCAGACCCCCCGCCTACGGTGAGCCGGTGGACCGATCACAGGCAGCGACTCCGAACCGGCCGCCGGCCATGCGCCTCGACCCCTGGACCGACGAGGGCGGCCTCGCGCTGCTCCTGCGGCTGAACACTCCCGAGATGACCGCGCACCTGGGCGGCCCCGAGCCCCACGAGAAGGTCGTGGACCGCCACCGCCGCTACCTCCGGCTCGACGGCAGGGGCCAGATGTTCCGCATCACGGTGGACGGGCGGACGGCGGGTTCGATCGGCTTCTGGGAGACGACCTGGCAGGGCGAGCCGGTCTGGGAGACCGGCTGGGGCGTGCTGCCCGAGTTCCAGGGCATGGGAATCGCCGCGGGGGCGGCGCGGCTGGTGGCGGAGGAGGCGAGGGCGGCGGGCCGCCACGCCCACCTGCACGCCTTCCCGGCGACGGGGCACGGCGCGTCGAACGCGGTGTGCCGCAAGGCGGGCTTCACGCTGCGCGGCGAGGCGACGATCGAGTACCCCAAGGGGAACTGGCACGCCTGCAACGACTGGCGGATCGCCTTGAGCGGGGACTGAACCGCCCCCCCACCCCCCCCCCCGCCCACCCTGAAACGGTCAGGAGCAATCAGAGCAGAGCTGACAGGTGAACAGGTGCCCCTCACCCGTCTCACCGCCGGAAACGTCACCTTCTGTCCCGACACACGCCACCCCACTCCCCCAAGGACAACGCATGCCACCCTGTTGACCATGCTCGTCGCCCGCTCCGCCGCCCTCTTCGTCCTCGCCGCGCTGTTCGAGATCGGCGGCGCGTGGCTCGTCTGGCAGGGCGTACGCGAGCACAAGGGCTGGGCCTGGATCGGCGCGGGCGTCATCGCGCTCGGCATCTACGGCTTCGTCGCCACGCTCCAGCCCGACGCCGAGTTCGGCCGCATCCTCGCCGCGTACGGCGGGGTCTTCGTCGCGGGCTCGATCGCCTGGGGCATGGTGGCCGACGGCTACCGGCCCGACCGGTGGGACGTGACCGGGGCGCTGATCTGCCTCGCGGGAATGGCCGTGATCATGTACGCCCCACGAGGCCGCTGACGCACCGACGCCGCGCCGCGGGGGCACTGCCCGCGCGCACCACGGGGGCACCGTGCACTCGCGCCGCGGGGGCACCACGCACACGCACCGCGGGAGCACCACGCGCTCGCACCGCGGGAGCACTGCCCGCCCGCACCGCCGGGGAGGGCACCACGCACCCGCACCGCGGCGGCACCACGCCCACGCACCGCCGGGCCACTGCGCCCTACACCCCCGCACCCCCAACCACCCCCCACCCCACACCCTCGCGAGCCCGCGCAAGCGCACGCATATCCTGGCGAGGACCGACCCTGCCGTACAGCCGCCCGTACGCCGTACACCCGCCGTACGCCGCATCCCTGCCCGAGGAGCGCCCATGACCGCCGCCGCCAACCGCATCGCGATCATCACCGGCGCGAGCAGCGGTATCGGTGCCGCCACCGCCCGCGGGCTCGCCGCCGCCGGCTACCGCGTCGTCCTCACCGCGCGCCGCAAGGACCGCATCGAGGCGCTCGCCGCCGAGCTGAACGACGCCGGGCACGACGCGATGGCGTACGCGCTCGACGTCACCGACCGCGCGGCCGTGGACGAGTTCGCCACCGCCTTCCGCAAGATCGCGGTCCTCGTGAACAACGCGGGCGGCGCGCTGGGCGCGGACCCCGTCGCCAGCAGCGACCCGGCCGACTGGCGCCAGATGTACGAGACGAACGTCATCGGCACGCTGAACGTCACGCAGGCCCTCCTCCCCGCGCTCACCGCGAGCGGCGACGGCACGGTGGTCGTGCTCTCCTCGACCGCCGGGCACGGCACGTACGAGGGAGGCGGCGGCTACGTGGCGGCGAAGCACGCCGAGCACGTACTCGCCGAGACCCTGCGCCTGGAGATCGTCGGCACCCCGGTCCGCGTCATCGAGGTCGCCCCCGGCATGGTCAAGACGGACGAGTTCGCCCTGACCCGCTTCGGCGGCGACACCGAGAAGGCCGCGAAGGTCTACGCGGGCGTCGCCGAGCCGCTCACCGCCGACGACGTGGCGGACACGATCACCTGGGCGGTGACCCGCCCGCCGCACGTCAACATCGACCTCCTGGTGGTCCGCCCGCGCGCCCAGGCCTCGAACACCAAGGTCCACAGGGAGTCCTGACCATGCGCCTCCCCGGCGACGACCCCGGCCGCCCCGCGTACTCCGCGGACTCCCCCGACCCGCTCGAACGCCTCACCCACGAACACGAGGCCCGCGGCCTCGCCGAGGAGAAAAAGAACGAACGCCTGGTCTGGTGGTACCTGGCGTACTTCCTCTTCGGCATCCACATCGTCGCGTTCATCATGATCTACGCGGTCACCCACGCGAAGTAGGCGTCCCGCCTTGAGCGTCCACCGACGAGAGTCACCCACATCGGTGAACGCGACGTATCGCCATGCGCGTTGATGTTCGGCCTGCCTAGGCTCGGCACGACAACATCACATGCGACGGCCCCCGGCCGGGGCTGCAACCCCGAGCCGAGGGCCTGACCACAGCAGGAAGGCACAACTTCCTCATGGCTGAACACGAGCCTAGCGCTCCGCAGTTCATGGACCTCTGCGTACCCGAGTACGCGTACATGTTCGGCTTCTTGCAGGCCGACGGGCACCTTCAGCAAGGAGTCGGCCAGAAAGGCAAGCTGACGGTCGAGATCAGCGTGCGGGACATCGAGATCCTGCGCGAGTTCCAGCGGCTGACCCCGTACAACAGCAGCATCCGCGAGCGAACCCGCTCGACGAACTTCGCCGAGACGCACACGTCGGCCACCTGGACCTTGTGCTCCCTCGAAGCCAGAACCAAGCTCGACGAAATCGGCCTGCCGTACGGCCGCAAATCGAAAAGGATCACGCCTCCGCGCGTCGAATTCTCGCGACGGGACTACCTCCGGGGCGTCATCGACGCGGACGGCGCCGTCGGCTACACCGGCCAAGGGCTGCCGTTCATCTCGCTGACCACGGCAAGCACAGCAGTAGGGATCTACCTCTGCAGGTACGCGCGCATGCTCACCGGCACCGAGCGCCTGATCAAGAGGAACGCACGCGACGACATCTACAACATCACCTACACCAAGGAAACAGCCCTGGAACTGGCGAGCGACCTCTACTATCCGGGATGCCTCGCCCTGGACCGCAAGCGCGCCGCCGCCGCGACGCTGGCCTCATGGGTCCGCCCGGCCGACATGCGGCACGCCCCACCCCGTCGGCGCTGGAAAGAATGGGAAGACCGGATTCTGTTGGAGCACGGCGACCCCGTGTCTTCCGCCACGGAACTGGGGCGGACAGTCCAGAGCTGCAGTCTGCGCCTCTGGCGCCTCCGCAGCGGCCGGGTCCCCATGCCCTCGAACGATCAGTGAGGCACTGAACAGCGGGGCCCGTGCCGGTATCAGCACGGGCCCCGCCCGTTTCACCCCTTGACGCAGACGACCTGCTTCAGCTTCGCCACGACCTCGACCAGATCGCGCTGGTGCTCCATGACCTGCTCGATCGGCTTGTAGGCCGCCGGGATCTCGTCCACGACGCCCGAGTCCTTGCGGCACTCGACGCCCCGCGTCTGCTCCTCCAGGTCCTTCGCCGAGAAGCGGCGCTTCGCCGCGCCCCGGCTCATGCGCCGGCCGGCGCCGTGAGAGGCGGAGTTGAATGCCTTCTCGTTGCCGAGTCCCTTCACGATGTACGTGGCCGTGCCCATCGATCCAGGAATGATCCCGAGGTCCCCCGTACCGGCCCGGATCGCGCCCTTACGCGTCACCAGCAGATCCATGCCTTCGTACCGCTCCTCCGCCACGTAGTTGTGGTGGCAGCTGATCTCCGGCTCGAAGGTCACCTTCGCCTTCTTGAACTCCTTGCGGACCACGTCTTTCAGGAGCCCCATCATGATCGAGCGGTTGTACTTCGCGTACTCCTGCGCCCAGTAAAGATCGTTCCGGTACGCCGCCATCTGCGGGGTGTCCGAAACGAAGACCGCGAGGTCACGGTCGACGAGCCCCTGGTTGTGCGGAAGCTTCTGCGCGACTCCGATGTGATGCTCGGCGAGCTCCTTGCCGATGTTGCGCGACCCGGAGTGGAGCGTGAGCCACACCGCACCTTCGGAATCGAACGACATTTCAATATGATGATTTCCGGAGCCGAGCGTTCCCATTTGCTTGACCGCCCGCTCCTCGCGGAACCTGACCGCCTCCGCGACCCCTTCGAACCGCCCCCAGAAGTCCTCCCACCCGGCCGTAGCCATGCCGTGGAAGCGCCCCGGCCCGACGGGGTCGTCGTGCATGCCGCGCCCCACCGGGATCGCCTGCTCGATCTTCGAGCGCAGGCGGGACAGGTCCCCCGGAAGGTCATTGGCGGTCAGCGACGTCTTGA
Organism: Streptomyces sp. NPDC093510; assembly: GCF_040683555.1. Taxonomy (NCBI): domain Bacteria; kingdom Bacillati; phylum Actinomycetota; class Actinomycetes; order Kitasatosporales; family Streptomycetaceae; genus Streptomyces; species Streptomyces sp. NPDC093510. Next base: position 34,359 of record NZ_JBFBEE010000043.1, on the reverse strand, counting down.
CGGCGCTCATCCCGCAGCCGATGTCGACCCCGACCGCCGCCGGGCAGACCGCACCCCGCATGGCGATGACCGAACCGACCGTCGCGCCCTTGCCGAAGTGGACGTCCGGCATCACGGCCAGGCCCTTGATCCACGGCAGCGTCGCCACGTTCTGGAGCTGGCGCATCGCCGAGTCCTCGACCGTGGCCGGGTCCGTCCACATCCGGATCGGTATCTTCGCCCCGGGAACCTCTACGTACGACATATCGCCCTCTTTCCCCCGTAAACAACCGCAATCAACCCTAAACAACTACAAGCCTAGAAGCGCAAATACCGGCGCCAAGGTCAACGAAAGGGATGACGGACCGGCGTCCACGGCAGCGCGTGCGATACACATTGTGTCCACCGGCCGCCCACCAGCGGCAACCCAATAACCAGGCAGAGCCAGGCGAGAGGAGCCATCACGGTGCAGCGGAAGGCCAAGGCCTGTGTACCCGGCGTCGCCGCACTCCTCGCGGCGCTGCTGACCGGCTGCACCGGCGCGTCCGGCGGTGACGGGAGCGACGACTCCAAGCCGGGCGGCAGCGGCAGTTCGACCGCCCCGGCGCAACCCGGCAAGTACCGCACGCTCCCCGAGCCCTGCGGCGAGGTGGACACCGACACCCTCGACGCGATGCTGCCCGGCATCGCGGAGATGGAGGACACCGAGCAGCGCGAGAAGGCGTACGAGGGCACACCGACCGGGACATACGACACGGACCGGCGCGTGGGCTGCCGCTGGAAGGTCGAGTCGTCCGGCGCCTCCCACCACCTCATGATCGACTTCGAGCGCGTCGTCTCGTACGACGGCACGGTCAGCGACGACGCCCGCGCCGCCGAGGTCTACGCGACGAAGCTGCGCGAGGCGGGCCTCACCCGGCCGACCGGCTCCTCCTCGGAGGACGCGTCCCCCACGGCAGACGACTCCGAGGCGGGCGACAAGCCCCAGGGCGGGAAGAACGCCAGGCGCGACGACGACAAGGGCAAGAGGGACGACGACAAGGGCGAGAAGACGGGGAGTCCTGACGCCGGGACCGACGCCAGGGCCGAGTCCTCCGAGGCCACCACCCCGCCCCCCGGCCTGGAGCCCCGCACCCTCACCGACCTCGGCGACGAGGCGTTCCTCGACGACGCCCTCACCACCGCCGCCTCGGCCTCCCGTCACCGCACCGTGACTGTGGTGTTCCGCACGTCGAACGTGATCGTGACCATCGAGTACGACGAGCAGCCCGGCCGCCGCACGGACGTCCCCGACAGCAAGGAAATGCAGGACAAGGCGCATGAACTGGCCGACGGCCTCGCCGGGGAGTTCGACGAGTAGCGGATGGCCGAAGTGGGTACGGGCGGGGCCCCCGCTCGCCCGAAGCGGAGTCGTCCGTCGTCCCATGCGCGTACCGTGGCCCCTCGGACCCGACGACGTCACGAGACGAACTGGACGTCACGAGACGAACAGAGTGAAGGAACCATGCACCGACCTGCACAGCGAAAGCGACAGCTCCGCAGCCGCCTCCTCGTCTGCGCGGCCGCCGTACCGGCGATCCTCGTCGCCGGTTGCTCCTCCGACTCCGGCTCCGACTCAGGCTCCGACGGGGCCAAGAAGGACTCGGGCGCCAAGGCGTCGGCGTCGGCCAAGGCCGGCGACAAGCCCGCGAGCGTGGAGAAGGCCGCGTACGCCAAGCTGCCCGAGCCCTGCGAGGTCCTGTCGAAGAAGACGCTCGACGACCTGGTGCCGAAGGCGAAGGACAAGTCCGGCAAGGCGGGGACGTCCAGCGACACGGCGCTGCGCGGCAGCTGCTCCTGGGACAGCCTCGACAACAACGGCGTGGACGGCTCCCAGTTCCGCTGGCTGCGCGTCTCGCTGATGCGTTTCGAGTCGGACTCCTCGCTCGGCAGCGGCGCGAAGCGCGCTCAGGACAGCTTCGCCAAGCAGGTCGCGGACGCCCAGGCGACGAAGGACGCGAAGAGCGTCAAGGCGGAGCCGGTGCAGGGCGTCGGCGAGCAGGCGACGCTCGTGCGGTACGACCTGAAGAAGGACAAGGACACCTTCAAGCAGCAGACGTTCGTGACGCGCGTGGAGAACGCGGTCATCACCGTCGACTTCAACGGCGCGGGCCTCGCGGGCGACAAGGCCCCCGACGCCGGCAAGCTCGGCAAGGACGCCCAGAAGGCCGCCAAGGAGGCCGTCGACGCGGTCGTGGCCGCCAACGGCGGTGGCGGCGGCGGCAAGGCGTCGCCCGGCGCGAGCGAGAAGCCGAAGGCCGACGACTCGAAGCCGGCCGACTCGAAGGCCGACGACAGCAAGTCGGAGGACAAGAAGTCGGACGACAGCAAGTCCGACGACAGCAAGACGGACGACAAGAAGAAGAGCAGCGGCAGCAAGTCCTGACGGTTGTTCTGACAGCCGCCCTGCCGAGCGTCAGCCAACTCCCGCCTTCAGCAGGCACGTTGCAGGAGCCCGACCCCTCGGGGGCCGGGCTCCTGGCGTACCGGCACACGGCCTTCCGCACGCATGTGCCAGGCTGTCGCTCGCAACAAGCCGACTGAGGCCTTGTACAAGGGCCTTGTGCAGGGACTTGAACAGGGAGGGGTTCGCGGGTGGCCGCGATGCAGCTGACACGCACGCACCGGATACTCATCGGGGTGGTCGTCGCCGGAGCGGTCGTCATCGCCGGGATCGGTTTCGCGGGGTCGTACGCGGCCGTACGCGAACTCGCCGAGGAGAAGGGCTTCGGCGGCTTCTCGGTGGTCTTCCCCATCGGCGTCGACGCGGGCATCTGTGTTCTTCTCGCCCTCGACCTCCTGCTGACCTGGCTCCGCATCCCCTTCCCGCTGCTGCGGCAGACGGCGTGGCTGCTCACGGCGGGCACGATCCTCTTCAACGCGGCCTCCAGCTGGGGTGATCCGCTCGGCGTCGCCATGCACGCGGTGATCCCGGTGCTGTTCGTGGTCGCCGTCGAGGCGGCGCGGCACGCGGTGGGCCGGATCGCGGACATCACCGCCGACAAGCACATGGAGGGCGTGCGCCTCACGCGCTGGCTGCTCTCCCCCGTGCCCACGTTCAAGCTGTGGCGCCGCATGAAGCTGTGGGAGCTGCGCTCGTACGAGCAGGTCATCAAGCTCGAACAGGAACGTCTCGTCTACCAGGCGCGCCTGCAGGCCCGGTTCGGCCGCGCCTGGCGCCGCAAGGCCCCGGTCGAGTCGCTGATGCCGCTGCGTCTCGCGCGTTACGGCGTTCCTCTCGCGGAGACGGCCCCGGCGGGGCTCGCCGCGGCGGGCATCGAGCCGGTGCTGCTCCCGCCCGCGCCGGCTGCCACGACGCCCTCTGCGGTGTCGACGGCGAAGCCCACGGGCGAGCAGCCGCACCACCCGCAGCTGACCGCCGCGCCGCAGCCCACCGAGCCCGCCGAGCCCGAGCCCTCCCCGGACTCGGCCCCGGAGCCGGAGTCGGAGTCGGAGTCGGAGCCGCAGCACCCCGAAGAGGCGCTCCCCGTGGCCAATCACGCGAGCCCCTGGTTCGCGGCGCACAACGCGTCGTACGCGCCCGTGGCCCCGTACGACGAGTGGTACGCGGAGCAGGAACGCCAACAGGCGTCCGGCGAGATCCCGGAGCCGTCCCCCGAGTTCCCCGCCCAGGACTTCCCCGCCCCCGACGCCCAGGACTTCCCCGGCCCGGCCCCCACCCCCGCTTCCGTCCCCGCCCCCTCCGACGAGGACCTGTACCAGGTGTTCCGGCAGTCGATAGAGGGCGAGGGAATGCCGACCCCCGGCGCCTTCGCGGCGAACGCCGAGGCGGCCTTCGGCCTGCGCCTCCAGTCCCGCGAGCTGAACAATTACATGGACCGCTTCTCGGCCCGCCTGGAGAACGAGTTCGTGGAAGACCACATCGCGTAACAACCGCCGCGCTGCCGCGTGTGGCGTCCGGGGAAGATTGTTGACCAGTGGTCGATTCCCGACCACCGGTCACCCATAATTTCCCCATGCGGACATCCCAGAGGAAGACACGAGAAGTGGCGGAGCGCGATCAGGCGCTCGTGCGCCTGGCGCTGGACATGGTCAGCAGGGACGGCTTCCACAATCTGACCCTGGGGAAGCTCGCCCAGGAGGCGGGCTACTCGAAGGGCACGGTGTACAACCACTTCGCGTGCCGCGAGGACCTCCTCATCGAGCTGTCCGCCGAGAGCGCGCGCCGCCAGCTGCGCTACTTCCAGGCCATCGCGGATCTCCCGTGGAGCGGCGTCCGGGCGCTCTACGGCATGGCCTTCGCCTATCTGCACCACGCGGTGGTGGCCCCCGTGCTGTTCGAGTGCAGCCTCACCGCACGCACGGACGCGGTCTGCCGGACGGCCTCCGAGGACCGGATGACCCGACGTGACCTGGTCGAATCGCAGATGGCTCAGGTGGTCGGCTTCGCCGTGCAGCGCACGGTGACGGAGGGGGCGTACAGCAATCCCGGCGTACCGACCGACGTGGCGGTGGACGCCCTGCGCGGCTGCGTCCTCGGATACGCGGCGACGCATCTGATCTCCCGCCGCTTCCTGTGGGCCGATGAGGAGCACCTGGACGGCCGGCTCTCCGTGATGGCCTCGATGATGGGCGGCCTCGGCTGGCCCAGGCTGGACAAGGCCGAGCTGACGGAGATCCACAAGGTCGTCGTCGATGTCGTCGGCGAGATCGCCCGCGCCCACTCTTTGCCGGATCATTAAATCGACCGTTCGTCAAAAAACGACTACTAGTCATAATCTGAGGCGTGAACGTCCGGAGCCAGGCCAGGAGCTGATCATGAAGTACGGCATCGTCATACGCTACGAATTCGACGCGGCGTGGCTGCGGCTCAGCAGGGACGAGCGCAACGCGAAGGCCCGGGTCTTCCAGCAGGAGATCGTCGGGCCCTTCGCCGACAGGCTGTCCGTGCGGCACTTCGACGCGGAGGCGTTCTCCACCGACTACTCGGACTTCCTGTTCGTGGAGACCGACGACCTCACGCCCTACTACTACTTCGTCGAGAAGCTCCGCGACAGCGAGTTCATCGCCCACGGCTGGGCGCGCCTGCGCGACATCTCCATCGGACTGCAGGACGGCTACAAGAAGTACGAGAAGGACAACGCGGCGCTCCCGTAGAGCGCGAGTCCCGCGCCCACCACGAAGAGCGCGACGGGGGCGTCGCCGAAGGTTCGTCCGGCGACGCCCGGGGCGCCCTGAATTCCTACGCGGCCAGCAGCTTGCGTACGCGGTCCGCGCCGACGGCGAGGAGCAGCGTGGGCAGGCGCGGGCCGGTCTCCCGGGTGACCAGGAGGCGGTACAGGAGGGCGAAGAAGGAGCGCTGGGCGACCTTGATCTCCGGCGGGAGTTCCTTCGCCGTGGCGTCCGATGAGAAGCCGGCCTGCACCTTCGGCACGCCGTACACGAGGTGGGTCAGGCCGTCCAGGGACCAGTGCGAGTCGAGGCCCTCCAGGAGGAGGCGCAGCGATTCGCGGCCCGCGTCGTCCAGGGAGGACAGGAGCTCCGTGTCCGGCTCGGAGCGGACGACGGTGCGGGCCTCGGCCGGGACCTGGGTGGTGATCCAGTTCTCGGCGCGGTCGAGGCGCGGCCGGGTCTCGTCCAGGGACGTGATCGGGTCGGTCGGGTCCAGGTCGCGCAGGATGCGCAGCGTCTGGTCCTCGGCGCCGGCGGTGATGTCGGCGACGGAGGCCAGCGTCCGGTACGGCAGCGGGCGCGGGGTCCGGGGCAGTTCACCCGCGGCCGTGCGCACCGCGCGGGAGTGCGCGGCGGCGTCGGCGGGCAGCACGGTCCCGTCGGCGACCTTCGCGTTCAGCTTGTCCCACTCGTCGTAGAGCCGCTGGATCTCCTGGTCGAAGGCGATCTTGAAGGACTGGTTGGGCTTGCGGCGGGCGTACAGCCAGCGCAGCAGCGGCGCCTCCATGATCTTCAGCGCGTCGGCCGGAGTCGGCACGCCACCCTTCGACGACGACATCTTCGCCATCCCGGAGATGCCGACGAACGCGTACATGGGGCCGATCGGCTGCACGCCGTCGAAGATCTCGCGCACGATCTGCCCGCCGACGACGAAGGAGGACCCGGGGGACGAGTGGTCGACGCCGGACGGCTCGAAGATGACGCCCTCGTACGCCCAGCGCATGGGCCAGTCGACCTTCCAGACCAGCTTGCCGCGGTTGAACTCGCTGAGCAGCACCGTCTCGGTGTGCCCGCAGTCCGCGCAGACGTAGGAGAGCTCGGTGCTCTCGTCGTCGTACGACGTGACCGTCGTCAGGTCCTTCTCGCACGCGCCGCAGTACGGCTTGTACGGGAAGTACCCGCTGGAGCCGCCGCTGCCGTCGTCCTCGCTCGCGGCGCCGGAGCCCTCGGCGGCCTCCAGCTCGGCCTCGTCGACCGGCTTCTGCGACTGCTTCTGGCCGCCCTTCCCGGGGGCCTTCTTGGTGCGGTACTGGTCGAGGATCGCGTCGATGTCGCCGCGGTGCTTCATCGCGTGCAGGATCTGCTCGCGGTAGACGCCCGAGGTGTACTGCTCGGTCTGGCTGATCCCGTCGTACTCCACACCCAGCTCGTCGAGCGCCTCGATCATGGCCGCCTTGAAGTGCTCGGCCCAGTTCGCGTACGCGGAACCGGCCGGGGCGGGCACGGAGGTGAGGGGCTTGCCGATGTGCTGGGCCCAGGTCTCGTCGATGCCGGGGACACCGGCCGGGACCTTGCGGTACCGGTCGTAGTCGTCCCAGGAGATGAGGTGGCGGACCTCGTGCCCGCGCCGCCGGATCTCGTCCGCGACCAGGTGCGGGGTCATGACCTCGCGGAGGTTGCCCAGGTGGATCGGGCCGGAGGGGGAGAGCCCGGAGGCGATGACGATCCCCGGCGCGGCAGTGCCGGACTGTTTCGCGCCCTGGGCACGACGCTCCGACTCGGCGATGACCTCGTCCGCGTAGCGGGAGACCCAGTCGGTGGTATCGGTGCTCTGAGCCACGATCGGCACGCCTTTCTTCTACGTGTTTCTTCTACGTGAGTACCGCTTGTCGGGGCCATTCTCCCAGGTCGCCCCTCAACCGCGAAAACCGCTTTTCACCGCGTGGGATACTCGGTTTCTGTAGCTGCAGCAAACCCAGGCACCCGAGCAGAACGGCACCCATTCATGGCCTCGGTCACGTCCCTCACCGCCTCCGTCCACCAGCGCCTCGCGGACGCCCTCTCGGCTGCCCTGCCGGAGGCCGGCTCCGCGGACCCGCTGCTGCGACGTAGCGACCGGGCCGACTTCCAGGCCAACGGCATCCTGGCGCTCGCGAAGAAGGCCAAGGCCAACCCGCGTGAGCTGGCCGCCCAGGTCGTCGAGCGGATCACCAACGGCGACCTGCTCGCCGACGTCGAGGTGTCGGGTCCCGGCTTCCTGAACGTCACGGTCACCGACAAGGCGATCGTCGGGACGCTCGCGGCGCGTGCCGCCGACGGCGACCGGCTCGGCGTGCCGCTGAACCCGCACGCGGGCACGACCGTCATCGACTACGCCCAGCCGAACGTGGCGAAGGAGATGCACGTCGGGCACCTGCGGTCCGCCGTCATCGGTGACGCCCTGCGGCACATGCTGGACTTCACGGGCGAGAAGACGATCGGCCGCCACCACATCGGCGACTGGGGCACCCAGTTCGGCATGCTCATCCAGTATCTGATCGAGAACCCGGGCGAGCTGGCTCCCGCCGACGAGGTCGACGGCGAGCAGGCCATGTCGAACCTGAACCGGATCTACAAGGCGTCGCGCGCGGTCTTCGACGCGGACGAGCAGTTCAAGGAGCGGGCCCGCAAGCGGGTCGTGGCGCTCCAGTCCGGGGACGAGGAGACGCTCGACCTGTGGCAGCGGTTCGTGGACGAGTCGAAGGTCTACTTCTACTCGGTCTTCGAGAAGCTGGACATGGAGGTCCGCGACGACGAGATCGTCGGCGAGTCCGCGTACAACGACATGATGCCGGAGACCGCCCGCCTCCTGGAGGAGTCGGGTGTGGCCGTCCGCTCCGAAGGTGCCCTCGTCGTCTTCTTCGACGAGATCCGCGGCAAGGACGACCAGCCGGTCCCGCTGATCGTGCAGAAGGCGGACGGCGGCTTCGGGTACGCGGCCTCCGACCTCTCGGCGATCCGCAACCGTGTCGTCGACCTGGACGCGACGACCTTGCTGTACGTCGTGGACGTGCGCCAGTCGCTGCACTTCAAGATGGTCTTCGAGGCGGCCCGCCGGATGGGCTGGCTGAACGACGACGTCAAGGCCCACAACATGGGCTACGGCACGGTGCTCGGCGCGGACGGCAAGCCGTTCAAGACGCGTGCGGGCGAGACGGTGCGCCTGGAGGATCTCCTCGACGAGGCGGTCGAGCGGGCGACGGCCGTGGTGCGGGAGAAGGCCGAGAAGATCGGTCTCACCGAGGAAGAGATCGTCGAGAACGGACGGTACGTCGGTATCGGCGCCGTGAAGTACGCGGACCTGTCGACGTCGGCGAACCGCGACTACAAGTTCGACCTGGACCAGATGGTGTCGCTGCACGGCGACACGAGCGTGTATCTGCAGTACGCGTACGCGCGGATCAAGTCGATCCTGCGCAAGTCCGAGGGCGACGCCGCCGCCGCGCACCCGGAGCTGGCGCTGGCTCCGGCCGAGCGGGCGCTCGGCCTGCACCTCGACGCGTTCGGCGACCTCGTCCACGAGGCGTCGGCCGAGTACGCCCCGCACAAGCTGGCCGCGTACTTGTACCAGCTGGCGTCGCTGTTCACGACGTTCTACGACCAGTGCCCGGTGATCAAGCCGCGCCCCGCGCAGGACGTGGTGGAGAACCGTCTGTTCCTGTGCGACATCACGGCCCGGACGCTGCACAAGGGCATGGAGCTGCTGGGTATCAGGACACCCGAGCGCCTCTGACGCCCGAGCGCCTCTGACGCCCGAGCGCCTCTGACGCCCGGGCGGCCCTGACGGGCGGGCGGGGTCAGGCGTAGTAGTGGATGGTGCCGTGCATGCCGGCTTCCCCGCCCCCGCAGTAGTGGCTGTAGCGGGCGGCGAGCGCCTTGATGGTGCCGTCGTCCGCCGTGGCGAGGCGGGTGACGGTCAGGCTGCCGCTCGCCTCACCGCATGAGCGGCCGTTGCCGTACATCGACAGGCCGCCCTTCTCGGTGGTGACGGTGTAGGTGCGGCCCGCTTCGAGCCTGTCGCCCTCCGGCACGTAGAAGTGGACGGTCCAGTCCTCGCGCTTGCCCTCGACGGCGTACCTGAAGCCGGTGTCGGCCTTGCCCTCCAGGAGGAAGGTGCTGCGGGCCCCGGTGTGCGAGCCCGACGTGCCCTGGCCGATCCAGTCGTCCGCGTCGCTCTTGTAGCTGTACGAGAGCGGGAACGCGTCGTACTTGACGGTGCCCTTGAGCGCGGGGGCCGTGGCGCTCTCGCAGTTCTGCGTGAAGGTGGCGTCGAGCCGGGTGACCTGGCCCGACGCGTCGGTCTCGATCTGGTGGACGGAGAACTGGCCCCAGACCCGGTTGCAGCCGCGGTGCTCGCCGGTCACCTCCAGGCCGGGCGCGCGGCCGGTGCGGAAGTCGGCGCGCTCGGCGTCGCGGTAGACCCCGGGGTGCAGCTTCTCGCCCTTGGGCGCCGCGAGCTGGATCTCCCAGTTCGCGTCGGGCAGCTCCACCGTCACGTCCTCCGCGGTGCCGCTGACCCGCAGGGAGGTGGCCGGGGCCTTGTACGAGGCGGACTTGCCGTCACCGATGTAGTCGCCCTCGGCGCTCGTGTACGCGTACGAGCTGACGGCGACCGGGGCACCGGGCGCGGCCTGCGCGGGGGCGGCGGTGGCGATCAGGCCGCCGGCCACCGCGAGGCCGATCAGGGCGCGCCCGAGTCTCTTGGCGGGCAGAGCTGAACTGCGCATGGGAGATCCCCTCTGTGAAGCATCCGCACTCCCCAGGCGGATGAACTCTCAACCATGGTCACCCTAGGCACCCGGGCGGACAACTGCCCCTGATATCACTGGAGTTCGCTCACTCTTCACCGGGCGCCACCGAGCGCCCGGCCGAGCCGCCGCAGCCCTTCCGCGATCTCCTCCTCGGTCTGCGTCACGAAGCACATGCGCAGGGTCGACCGGTCCGGTTCGCCCGCGTAGAACGGCGCACCGGGCACGTAGGCCACGTCGTACGTGATGACCGTGCGCAGCAGCTCCGTCGTGTCGTGTCCGTCGGGGAGCTTCGCCCACACGAACATGCCGCCCTCGGGACGCATCCAGCCGGACCCCTCCGGGAGGGCGTCCGCGAGGCCCGCGAGCATCGCGTCCCTGCGGTCGCGGTAGACGGCCGCGACGCGGGCGACGTGCGCGTCCAGGTCCTGGTCGGCCAGGTACCGCGCGGCGGCGAGCTGGTTGACGGTCGGCGTGTGCAGGTCGGCGGCCTGCTTGGCGACGGCGCAGGCGCGCAGCAGCGCGGCGGGCGCGCGCAGCCAGCCGAGGCGCAGGCCGGGCGCCATGACCTTGGAGAAGCTGGAGAGGAGGACGGTGCGGTCGGCGGCGCCGGGGTACGTGGCGATCCACGGTGCCCGCTCGCCCTCGAAGCGCAGCTCGCCGTACGGGTCGTCCTCGACGATCCACAGGCCGCGCCGCTCGGCGACCAGGGCGATCGCCGCGCGGCGGTCGGCGGGCAGGGTGCGGCCGGTGGGGTTCTGGAAGGTGGGGACGGTGTAGAGCAGCTTGGGGCGGTGCAGGGCGACGAGTTCGTCGAGGGCGTCGGGGTCGATGCCGTACGAGTCGCAGGGTACGGGCACGACGCGGGCGCCCGCGAAGGCGAAGGCCTGAAGTGCCGCCAGGTAGCAGGGGTTCTCGACGAGGACGGTGTCGCCGGGCTCGATGAGCGCGGTCGCGAGGAGCGAGAGCGCCTGCTGCGATCCGGTGGTGACGAGCACGTCGTCGGCGTCGGTCGGCAGTCCGCGTACGGTCGTGCGCGCGGCTATGGCGGTACGCAGCGCCGGCTCGCCCTCGGTCGTCGCGTACTGGAGCGCGCGCTCGGGGGTCTCCTCGAGGACCGCGCGGAAGGCGGCCGCGATGCCGGCGCGGTCGAAGAGGCCGGGTGCGGGCAGTCCGCCCGCGAAGTTGATGACCTCGGGCCGCGCGGTGACCGCGAGGATGTCCCGTACCGGCGAGCCCCCGACCGCTGCGGCGCGCGCGGCGAGCGGCGGCATGGGGGCGGCTGCGGTACGGGCGGGCTCGGTGACGGTCACGGCGTCGGCTCCTTCGGCTGTGGCGGCTCTTGTGCAGAGCGATTGCCCGCACCCTAAGCAGGTAGGTGCGGGCTACACACGCCGTTCCGGGATGCGGACGCGGCCGTACCGGGTCAGCCGTCCTGCAGCTGCCTGACCCACTTGTCGTAACCGGGCGGCCAGCCGTAGGTGGGGCGCCCCTTCTTGCCGCTGGTGCGGAACGGCTTGCCCTGGTCGTCGACGCGCAGGGTGTTGTGCCGCTTGCCGCTGGACCACTCCAGCTCCAGGTACCAGCGCACGTCGTGCAGATCGGTGTCGGCCACGATGTAGAAGACCTCCGGGTCGTTCTCGCTGACCTTGTACGGGAAGTCGCGCTGCCCCGCCCGGGGCTTGGCGTCCGGCGTCCCCGCGTCGAGGTCGACGGCGAACGACTTGGTGTTCACGTTGCCGCCGCAGCCGGTCGCCATCTGGAAGTTGTTCCAGGCCAGCGGCTCGCTGGTGCTCTGCACGCGGACGTTCATGTCCTGAAGGACGACGGTGTCCTTGCCCATGCCCTGCACGGTGACCTCGATGTACTGGCGGCCGGCCGCGACGGCACCGAGGTCGCCGACCCAGCTGGCGGCGTCCTGGAGCGGGGGCTGCTGCGGCACCTCCGCGGCCTTGCGGTTCACCAGGAAGTCCTGGAGGCACGGGTCGTCATAGGCGTACGGCCTGGTGCGTGCCGTCAGCGGAGCGCCGGAGTCCCCCTGTACGCCGCCGGACGTGGGGCCCTTGCCGCCGTGGCGGGAGGCGTCGGGCGACGGGCCGCCGTTCTTGGAGGGCGAGGCGGAGGGGCCGCCCTTCTTGTTCTTGCCGTTGTCCTTGTCGTCGTTCTTGTTCTTGCCCTTGTCGCCCTTGTCGCCCTTTTCATCGGACTTGCCCGGCGAGGTGTCCGGGGTGTCGCCGGGGTCCGGGGAGGAGGCGGCCCCGGCCTTCCGCTCGTGCCCGTCGCCGTCGCCGCCGTTCATGGCGAGGGCGATGGAGCCGAGCCCGACGACCGCGGCGACGACGGCGGCCGCGAGCACGAGGGTGCGCCGCTTCCGCGCCGGGGACCGCTCGGAAAGGACGACCACCTGGTCCGGTTCGGGCTGCGACCCGGGCTGCGACGCCGGGTCCGGTTCCGGCTGGGCCCGCACCGGCGCAGGCTCGGGCTCCGCCTTCCGGCCCCGCGTCGCGTCCGCGAGGATCCACCGCCTGTGGACCTCGACGAGCTCTTCGGGGGTCGCCTTGCAGAGCCGGGCCAGCCGCTCCACAGGGGCGAACTCCGTCGGCACGGCATCCCCGTTGCAGTACCGGTGCAACGTCGACGTACTCATGTGGAGCCGTTTGGCCAGCACCCCATAACTGAGCCCGGACCGCTCCTTGAGCTCCCGCAGCAACTCCGCGAGAGACGCCATCTCCGCCCTCCACCATTCCATTCAGACGTTCCAGGGAGAGGTCATTCCCCCAGGTCACAGCCGGTACGAACGTTCCGGCGTCCCCAACTCCCCCGCGCTTGTGGCGATCGGGACGAACCACGGCACAAGCTGTGGTCATCCAAACACGCCGCTTCCGGCACACCACACAGAGGATCAGCCATGTTCCGTACCGGCCCCCGCTCCCGCACCCGCCTCCCCCTCGCTGTCCGTGCGGTCGTGGCCGCCGGAATCGCCCTGAGCGGACTCTCCCTGACGGCCTGTTCGGACGGCACCGGCACCCGCGACGAGGGTGCGGCGACACTCGTGGCACAGACGAGCGCCAAGCACAGCACGGTTCCGCATCCCGCCACCAACCGGCGCACCGCGGACAGCCGGAAGCCCGTCACATGCACCGGCGACACCATGAAGGTGAAGGTCACCGAGGTCTCCCGCCCCCTGAACCACCTCCTGATCACCGCCACGAACACCGGCACCAGGCCCTGCCACGCCTACAACGCCCCCTACCTCCGCTTCGACGACGCCCGGTCCGCGGTCGGCGTGAACCGCGACTCCATGCCGCAGGCGGTCGTCACCCTCCAGCCCGGCGAGTCGGTGTACGCGGGCGTCACCACCTCGGCGGGCGACGGCAGCGGCACGGACGGCCGCACCACGCACAGCCTCGGCCTGTACTTCTCCAACCGGGCGACGGACGGGAGCGTCGGCCCCGAGGTGACCGTCGGGCTCCCCGCGGGCGGCGTGTACGTCGACGGCTCGGCCACGACCACCTACTGGCAGGCGACGCGGGAGGACGCCCTGAGCTGGTGAGAGGCGGCCGGATACCGGTGAGGAAGGCAGAGGAGGGGACAGAGACGCAGGTCACACAGGCCCGTGTCACATTTCGCCGCTCCGGTCCGTCGTAGCTGTGTAGTACCTGGCACCGAATGACGGCATAGGAGCACATCATGGAAGCCCGTTTGAACGTCTTCACCAGCCCGACCGCGGGCAAGGCCCTGAAGCACCTCACCGCGGTGGGCAAGGCCATCTCGGACACGGGGCTGCCGACCGCCACGCAGGAGCTGGTGAGGATTCGCGCGAGCCAGATCAACGGCTGTGGATTCTGCCTCGACATGCACACCAAGGAAGCGGTCGCCGCCGGCGAGACCGCGACGCGTCTGCACCTGGTCGCCACCTGGCGCGAGGCCACCGTCTTCACCGAGGCCGAGCGCGCGGCGCTTGCGCTGACGGAGGAGGGCACCCGGATCGCCGACGCGGCCGGCGGGGTCTCGGACGACGTCTGGGCCGAGGCCGCAAAGCACTACGACGAGGAGCAGCTCGTCGGCCTGATCACGGCGATCGCCCTCATCAACAGCTTCAACCGGCTGAACGTCATCGTCCAGCAGCCCGCGGGCGACTACCAGCCCGGCCAGTTCGGATAGCACCACCGGCACGGGGAGCTCCGGTCGGCCCACCCACCTTTTGGTGAGTACCGCACAAAAAAGTCGGTACTTGTCCGGTCGGCGGGGCCGAACGAGGATCGAACACGTACCCGGCGGAACCCCCGGCGGAACGCCCTCGAAGGAGCTCCCTCGTGCCCAGCAACGGCAGCACGTCCCCCGTCACCGTCCTCGGTCTCGGCCTGATGGGCTCTGCCCTCGCCTCCGCCCTGATCGAGGCCGGGCACCCCACGACCGTGTGGAACCGCACGGCGTCCAAGACCGGCCCGCTGGTGGCCCAGGGCGCCGCCCCCGCCGACACCGCGCGGGCGGCCGTCACCGCGAGCGACCTGGTCATCGTCTGCCTCACGACCAACGACAGCGTGCGCACTCTCCTGGAGCCGGAGGCGGAGGCGCTCGCGGGCCGTACCGTCGTCAACCTCACCAACGGAACTCCCGCCCAGGCACGGGAGTTGGCGTCCTGGGCGGCCGCGCACGGCATCACGTACATCGACGGCGGCATCATGGCCGTGCCGCAGATGATCGCGACGCCCGGCGCGTACATCCTCTACAGCGGCACCGACGAGACCGCCTTCACGACGCACCGCCCGACGCTGGCCGCGCTCGCCGACACGAAGTGGGTCGGCAAGGACCCTGGCCTCGCCGCGCTGTACGACCTGTCGCTGCTCACCGGCATGTACGGCATGGCGATGGGCGTCGCCCAGGCGTTCGCGCTGATCCGCAGCGAGGGCATCCCGGCCCAGGAGTTCGCGCCGCTGCTGACCGACTGGATCGTCGCGATGACGCACGGCATCGTGCCCGGGGGCGCCGAGGCGCTGGACACCGACCAGCACCTGACGGACGTCTCGAACCTCGCCATGAACCGCGAGGCGTTCCCCAACTTCACCGCCGCGTTCGCCGAACAGGGCCTGCGCACGGACCTGTTCGAGCCGCTCCAGGACCTCCTGGACCGCGCCGTCGAGCAGGGCCACGGCGCCGACGGCTTCTCCCGCATGTCCCTCCTGCTCAGGAAGGACTGATCCCCGGCGCCCGGCAGATCCGGAACCCTCAGGGGACCAGCACCACCTTCCCCGTGGTCTCCCGGCGCTCAAGGGCGGCGTGCGCCTCGGCGGCCCGCTCCAGGGGGAACGTCTGGAACGCGGGCACCAACTGGCCCTTGGCGGCGGCCTCCAGAGCCTCACGCTCGTGCGCGGGACCTCCCTCGGGATTCTCGAGCAGCTGGAGCAGCGCGTTGGTGGAGGTGATCCGCCGCTCCGCGAGCAGCTCCGGGCCCGGCTCGAAGGCCTCCTGCGACGACCAGCCGATGACGACGTACCGTCCGCCGTCGGCGATCAACTCGAAGGCCGCCGCACCCTTCTCACCGCTCACCCCGTCGAGTACGGCGGTGACGCGCCGCCCGCCGCCGAGCCGCTCGGCGACCTCGTGCTGCCAGCCGGGCCGGTTGTAGTCGACGGCGATGTCGGCGCCGAGCTCACGTACGGCCTCGACCTTGGCGGGGCCGCCGGCCGCGCCGATCACCGTCGCCCCGAGGGCGTGCGCGTACTGGACCACGAGGCGCCCCACGCCCCCGGCGGCGGACGTCACGAGCACCACGTCGTCGGGGCGGAGCCGGGCCGCGCCGAGGAGCCCCATGGTGGTGGCCCCGGTCACCACCATGGTCACCGCGGCCTCGAAGCCGAGCCCGTCCGGCACGACGTGCAGGTTCCCGGCGTCGGCGACCGTCAGCTCGGCGTACCCGCCGGGGGCCGAGCGCGAGACCACCACGGGCCGCCCGAGCCACTCTCGGTCGACGTCGGGCCCGACGGACTCCACCGTCCCCGCGACCTCACCGCCGAAGACGGCGGGCAGTTCGGGCAGCGGCGGCGCCATGCCGGACGCCTCGCCCCTGCGCATGACGGTCTCGACGAAGTGGACTCCCGCCGCCTTCACGGCGATCCGCACCTGCCCGGGGCCCGCGACGGGGTCGGGCAGGGTCTCGTTGCGGAGGTTCTCGGCGGGGCCGAACTCGTGCAGGACTACAGCGCGCATGGTGTGCTCCTCGGAACGTGGGAACGAACGTCGATGCACACCACCCTCCGACTTCAACCAAGGTTGAGGTCAAGGGCTGCCCGCGAGGGCCCCCGCGCGGGGCTCAGAGCTGCCGCGCGACCTCGGTCGCCCAGTACGTCAGGATCATGTTGGCGCCCGCACGCTTGATGCCCGTCAGGGACTCCATGATCGCCTTGTCCCGGTCGATCCAGCCCCGCTCGGCGGCGGCCTCGATCATCGAGTACTCGCCACTGATCTGGTACGCCGCCACCGGCACGTCGGCCACCTCGGCGACCTTCGCCAGGATGTCGAGGTAGGGGCCCGCGGGCTTCACCATGACCATGTCGGCGCCCTCTTCGAGGTCGAGCGCCAGCTCCCGCAGGGACTCCCGGGCGTTCGCCGGGTCCTGCTGGTAGGTCTTGCGGTCGCCCTTGAGCGAGGAGCCGACGGCCTCACGGAAGGGGCCGAAGAAGGCCGAGGAGTACTTCACGGAGTACGCGAGGATGGACACGTCCTCGTGGCCGACCTGGTCCAACGCGTCACGGATGACGCCGATCTGACCATCCATCATGCCGCTGGGGCCCACCACGTGGGCGCCCGCGTCGGCCTGCACCTGCGCCATCTCCGCGTACCGCTCCAGGGTCGCGTCGTTGTCGACCCGGCCCTCGGAGTCGAGGACACCGCAGTGCCCGTGGTCGGTGGTCTCGTCGAGGCACAGGTCCGACATGACGAGCAGGTCGTCGCCGACCTCGGCCCGCACGTCGCGCAGCGCCACCTGAAGGATGCCGTCCGGGTCCGTGCCCGCCGTGCCCAGGGCGTCCTTCTTCGACTCCTCCGGCACACCGAACAGCATGATCCCGGAGACCCCGGCCTCCAGCGCCTCCACCGCGGCCTTCTTCAGGCTGTCGCGGGTGTGCTGATAGACACCGGGCATGGCCCCGATCTCCACCGGGTCGCTGATCCCTTCCCGCACGAACGCGGGCAGGATCAGATCGGCCGGATGCAACCGCGTCTCCGCCACCATGCGCCGCATGGCGGGAGTGGTCCGCAGCCGCCGCGGCCGCGCCCCGGGAAACGATCCGTACTTGGTCACTGTCTCTCTCACCTCACGAAAGATTCCGGCCCCGGCTGTAAATGCTCAGCCGGGGCCGGGGAAATATTCAGCCCGTCCGGCGTTTGAGGACGAACTCGGCGAAGCCGGTGATCGACGGTGCCGGACCTTCAGGGTGCCGCGCGTCGCCGACGCGAACCCGGCCGACGCTCACTGGGACGGGTAACAGGGTCCCCCGCCTCCAGCGCGGCGGCCCGCCGACCCGCACCGAACTCCGCCAGGGCCTCGGCCAGCTTGTGCACGGACGGCTCCGGAGCCATCACGTCCACCCGCAGCCCGTGCTCCTCCGCGGTCTTCGCGGTGGCGGGCCCGATGCACGCGATCACCGTCACGTTGTGCGGCTTCCCCGCGATCCCGACGAGATTGCGCACCGTGGACGACGAGGTGAAGAGCACCGCGTCGAAGCCGCCGCCCTTGATCGCCTCGCGCGTCTCCGCCGGCGGCGGCGACGCCCGCACCGTCCGGTAGGCGGTGACGTCGTCGACCTCCCACCCGAGGTCGATGAGACCGGCGACCAGCGTCTCCGTGGCGATGTCCGCGCGCGGCAGGAACACCCGGTCGATCGGGTCGAAGACCGGGTCGTACGGCGGCCAGTCCTCCAGAAGACCGGCGGCCGACTGCTCCCCGCTCGGCACCAGGTCCGGCTTCACACCGAAGGCGATCAGCGCGGCGGCGGTCTGCTCGCCGACGGCCGCGACCTTGATCCCGGCGAAGGCACGCGCGTCGAGCCCGTACTCCTCGAACTTCTCCCGCACCGCCTTGACGGCGTTGACGGACGTGAAGGCGATCCACTCGTAACGGCCGGTGACCAGGCCCTTGACCGCGCGCTCCATCTGCTGGGGCGTGCGCGGCGGCTCGACCGCGATGGTCGGGACCTCGTGCGGCACGGCGCCGTAGGACCGCAGCTGGTCGGAGAGCGAGGCCGCCTGTTCCTTCGTACGCGGTACGAGGACACGCCACCCGAAGAGCGGCTTCGACTCGAACCACGACAGCTGGTCGCGCTGGGCGGCGGCGCAGCACTCGCCGACCACGGCTATGACGGGCCGGCCGCCCTCCGGCGAGGGCAGCACCTTCGCCTGCTTGAGGACCTGCGCGACGGTGCCGAGCGTCGCGGTCCAGGTGCGCTGGCGCGTCGTCGTACCGGCGACGGTCACGGTCATCGGGGTGTCCGGCTTGCGGCCCGCGGCCACCAGCTCGCCGGCCGCCGCGGCCACGGAGTCGAGCGCCACCGAGACGACGACGGTCCCGTCGGACGCGCCGACCTCGCTCCAACAGCGGTCGGACGCCGTCCGCGCGTCGATGAACCGCACATCGGTGCCCTGCGCGTCCCGCAGCGGCACACCCGCGTACGCCGGCACACCGACGGCGGCCGCGACGCCCGGCACGACTTCGAAGGGGATGCCCTCGGCGGCGCAGGCCAGCATCTCGCCGGCCGCGTACGTGTCGAGGCCCGGGTCGCCGCTCACCGCACGCACGACCCGCCTGCCGCCCCTCGCGGCCTCCATGACAAGATTGGCGGCAGCTCGGAAAGGCGTCGCGTCGGCGGTCATTGACGCGTCGTCAGCTGTCGGCTGGGGTGTGTCCACACCTCCCCTGGCATGCACGCGGACGACGTCGAGCACATCAGGCTCGGCGATCAGCACATCCGCTCGGGCCAGCGCCTCGACGGCGCGGAGGGTCAGCAGTCCCGGATCTCCGGGTCCGGCACCGAGGAAGGTGACGTGCCCGTGTGCGGGAAGGCCGGGAAGGTTCGAGGTGGGGCTCAAAGTGCTCGCTCCCCCATCAGACCGGCCGCGCCCTTGGCAAGCATCTCGACCGCGAGTTCGCGGCCCAGCGCCATGGCTTGGGTCTCCGTCTCGGGCACGGGACCGGTGGTGGACAGCTGCACCAGCGTGGAACCGTCGGTCGTACCGACGACACCGCGCAGGCGCATTTCCTTGACAATCTGCCCGTCGGCCAAGAGGTCGGCCAGTGCGCCCACGGGCGCGCTGCAACCGGCTTCCAGGGCGGCGAGCAGGGACCGCTCGGCGGTCACGGCGGCCCGGGTGTACGGGTCGTCGAGCTCCGCGAGCGCGGCGGCGAGTGACGCGTTGTGCGCGGCACACTCGATCGCCAGTGCCCCCTGGCCGGGGGCGGGCAGAACAGTGTCGACCGACAGGAAGTCGGTCACCGCGTCGGCCCTGCCGACGCGGTTGAGTCCGGCGGCGGCGAGCACGACGGCGTCGAGCTCGCCCTTGTGCACGTATCCGATGCGGGTGTCGACGTTCCCGCGGATCGGCACGGTCTCGATGGTCATGCCGTGGCTGCGCGCGTAGGCGTTCAGCTGCGCCATGCGGCGCGGCGAGCCGGTGCCGATCCGGGCCCCCGCCGGGAGCTCCGTGAAGGTCAGCCCGTCGCGCGCCACCAGGGCGTCGCGCGGGTCCTCGCGCACCGGCACGGCCGCGAGGGTGAGCTCGGCGGGCTGCGCGGTGGGCAGGTCCTTCAGCGAATGCACGGCGAAGTCGACCTCGTCGCGGGCCAGCGCCTCGCGCAGCGCCGCGACGAAGACGCCGGTGCCACCGATCTGCGCGAGGTGCTCGCGCGAGGTGTCGCCGTACGTCGTGATCTCCACCAGCTCGACGGGCCGCCCCGTCAACTCCTTGACTGCCTCGGCCACTTGGCCGGACTGGGCCATGGCCAGCCTGCTGCGCCTGGTCCCGAGCCGATAAGCCCTCTCGGTCATGCCCGGCCTCTATTCGGGTCGTCGTTCTCGTTGTTCATGTGGTCAGCCCTGCTGACCGCCGCGACCGTCTGCGGGTCGAGGTCGAAGAGCGTGCGCAGCGCGTCCGCGTACCCGGCGCCGCCGGGCTCGCTCGCCAGCTGCTTGACCCGCACCGTCGGCGCGTGCAGCAGCTTGTCGACGACGCGGCGCACGGTCTGCGTGATCTCCGCGCGCTGCTTGTCCGCCAGGTCCGGCAGGCGTCCTTCGAGCCGGGCCATCTCGCCCGCCACCACGTCGGCGGCCATGGTGCGCAGGGCGACCACGGTCGGCGTGATGTGCGCGGCCCGCTGGGCTGCGCCGAAGGCGGCGACCTCGTCCGAGACGATGCCGCGGACCTGCTCGACGTCGTTGGCCATGGGCGCGTCGGCGGAGGCCTCCGCCAGCGACTCGATGTCCACGAGCCGCACACCGGGGATGCGGTGCGCCGCGGCGTCGATGTCGCGGGGCATGGCGAGGTCGAGGAGGGCGAGCACGGCCGGGCGGGCCGCGCCGGCCGACGACGCGCGCGGGCGCCACTCGGGGAGGCGGCCCGTGACGCGCGCGGCGGCCGCCAGCGCGGCGATCGCCTCGGCCTCGGCCCGCGGGTCCGCGGCCTGGTCCTCGCGCCGCTCGGCCGGGGCGTTGTCCACCCAGGCCGCGTGCTGTTCCAGGGCCGCCGCGTCCATCCCGGCGACGGCCTCCTCACCGGCGACGGAGAATCCGCGCGGTGCGGACAGGTCGACCGGGCAGCCCTCGTCGGCCACGGTGGCCGTCCGGGCGCCCTGGCCCGCCGGACCGTTCCCGGCCTGCGCGGGCGCCTCGCCGGTCGTGCCGTCCGCCGGGGGCACGCGCCCCTCGACGGCGGCGGTGACGGACTCGGCGGTCAGTACGAGGCCGGTCGCCCCTGTACAGGAGACGGCCACATCGGCACGTGTCAGTTCGTCCGCCACGGCGTCCATGGGGACGGCGCGGGCACGCACCCCGTGGCCGGAGTCGCCGAGGATCTCCGCGAGCCGCTCCGCGCGCTCCAGCGTGCGGTTGGCGACCACGATCTCCGCCACACCGGCGCGCGCGAGCGTCGCCGCGGCCAGCGAGGACATGGAGCCGGCGCCGATGATCACGGCGCGCTTGCCCGCCGCCCAGGCGTCGACCGGCTCGCGCACCGCGAGCTGTTCGAGGCCGAAGGTCACCAGCGACTGCCCGGCCCGGTCGATGCCGGTCTCGGAGTGCGCGCGCTTGCCGACCCGCAGGGCCTGCTGGAAGAGATCGTTGAGGAGCTTGCCCGCGGTGTGCAGCTCCTGGGAGCGCGCCAGGGCGTCCTTGATCTGCCCGAGGATCTGCCCCTCGCCGACGACCATCGAGTCGAGCCCGCACGCCACCGAGAAGAGGTGGTGGACGGCACGGTCCTCGTAGTGGACGTACAGATAGGGAGTGAGCTCCTCCAAGCCGACGCCGCTGTGCTGCGCGAGCAGCGTGGACAGCTCGGCGACGCCCGCGTGGAACTTGTCCACGTCGGCGTAGAGCTCGATGCGGTTGCAGGTGGCGAGCACGGCCGCCTCGGCGGCGGGCTCGGCGGCGAGGGTGTCCTGCAGGAGCTTGGCCTGCGCGTCCGCGGACAGCGCGGCGCGCTCCAGGACGCTCACCGGGGCGCTGCGATGGCTCAGCCCCACGACCAGGAGACTCATGCCGGCATCACGGCGGGGACGTCCCCGTCGGGTCCCTTGCGCTGCTGCTTGGCCGACACGGGCGGGACGGGCCCTTCGGGCGCGGCGTCCTCCCCGGCCTTGCGCTGCTCGTGGAAGGCGAGGATCTGCAGCTCGATGGAGAGATCGACCTTGCGTACGTCGACACCGTCCGGCACGGACAGGACGGTCGGCGCGAAGTTCAGGATGGAGGTCACACCGGCGGCGACGAGCCGCTCGCAGACCTGCTGGGCGGCGCCCGCCGGGGTCGAGATGACGCCGATGGAGACGCCGTTGTCGCTGATGATCTTCTCGAGCTCGTCCGTGTGCTGCACCGGCATGCCGGCGACGGGCGTGCCCGCCATCGCCGGATCGGCGTCGATCAGCGCGGCGACCCGGAACCCGCGGGAGGCGAACCCGCCGTAATTGGCGAGGGCGGCGCCGAGGTTGCCGATGCCGACGATGACGACCGGCCAGTCCTGGGTGAGCCCGAGTTCACGGGAGATCTGGTAGACGAGATACTCGACGTCGTAGCCGACGCCGCGCGTCCCGTAGGAACCGAGATACGAGAAGTCCTTGCGCAGCTTCGCGGAGTTGACCCCCGCGGCGGCCGCGAGCTCCTCGGAGGAAACCGTGGGCACCGAGCGCTCCGACAGTGCGGTGAGGGCTCGGAGGTACAGCGGAAGCCTGGCGACGGTGGCCTCGGGAATCCCTCGGCTGCGGGTCGCCGGTCGGTGAGTTCGGCCAGTTGCCACGGTGCTCCTGCGGGTAGAGCGGGGCTGCAGGCGGTCACTCGTCCCCAGACCGCCCCGTCGAATGCAGGCTATGTCTTTGTGAACGCGTGCACAAAGATGGTGTCCGTTTTGCCCGGCCAACGTGACCGGGGTCACGCGCCCCCGGCGCTCGATCGTGGAACCGGCGCACGGGCCGCGTCGTTCCTCTTTTGAAGGGGGCAAAACCGCACACTCTCCTCACGATCATCGCCCCCGAGACCAAAACCGCCCCAAAGCGTAATCGACTTTGCGGGCACTTTGGACTGGTCGGTCAGTAGGTAACGGGCCTAACCCGTGAGCTCGCGCCGCAGCCGGTCTCCGTCCACGCGCCAGAAGGTGTGCTGCTCCCCGTCCACGAGAACCACCGGAATCTGCTCCCAGTAGGCCCGGTGCAGCTCCTCGTCCCGGGTGATGTCCTTCTTCTCCCAGGGCGTGCCGAGCTCCCCGCAGACCTTCTCGATCACCGACTGTGCGTCATCGCACAGATGGCACCCCGGCTTTCCGATCAGGGTGACCAGCCGCTCCTGCGGCTTCCTCTTCTCCGTACGGCCGCCGCTGCGGCGGAAAATGGGACTCATGGTCCCCATTCTCGCCCCGTCGGCCCACCCGGCGGGGTCTGCGGGACGCGGCCCGATTAACGGCATGGACCCGGAGAGTTCACAGGCCCGAATCCTCCCGACTCCGGGACCACCGAACAGACTGGCTATGCTCACGACATGGCCGCTCTCGGATGGCTCACCCCCCGTAGGCGCTCCGCCACCGCGCGGAGCGTGCTGGCTGGCGAGGCCTCGGCCGAGGCAGCGCGCAAGTCCTCCCAGGAGCTGGAGGAGCTCGACGCCCTCGCCGCGAAGGACGCGCCCGACGACGGCCCGCAGGAGCCGGAGTTCCCCGTCGTCGGCGACGACAAGGCCGCCGCCTTCTTCGATCTCGACAACACCGTGATGCAGGGCGCCGCGATCTTCCACTTCGGCCGCGGTCTGTACAAGCGGAAGTTCTTCGAGCGCCAGGAACTCTTCCGGTTCGCCTGGCAGCAGGCCTGGTTCAGGCTCGCCGGCGTCGAGGACCCCGAGCACATGCAGGACGCCCGCGACAGCGCCCTGTCCATCGTCAAGGGCCACCGGGTCGCCGAGCTGATGTCCATCGGCGAGGAGATCTACGACGAGTACATGGCCGAGCGCATCTGGCCCGGCACCCGCGCCCTCGCCCAGGCCCACCTCGACGCAGGCCAGAAGGTCTGGCTGGTCACCGCGGCTCCGGTGGAGATCGCCACGGTCATCGCCCGCCGCCTCGGCCTGACCGGCGCCCTCGGCACGGTCGCCGAGTCCGTCGGCGGCGTCTACACCGGCAAGCTGGTCGGCGAGCCCCTGCACGGCCCCGCGAAGGCCGAGGCCGTCCGCGCCCTGGCCGCCGCCGAGGGCCTGGACCTCGGCCGCTGCGCCGCGTACAGCGATTCGCACAACGACATCCCGATGCTCTCGCTCGTCGGGCATCCGTACGCGATCAATCCTGACGCCAAACTGCGCAAGCACGCCCGCGCCCGTGACTGGCGTCTGCGGGACTATCGCACCGGCCGCAAGGCCGCGAAGGTCGGCATCCCGGCCGCCGCCGGTGTCGGCGCGCTCGCGGGCGGCGCGGCCGCCGCCGTGGCGCTGCACCGCCGCCGCCACTGAGCATCCGTCGGTCCTACCCCGCCCTGTCTCCGGCCAGTCACCCCGGTAGCACTCGGCCACAACACGCCTCAGGCCGACACGGAATGTGAACCCGTTCGATCAACAAGCGGTCACTCTGCGGCACTTGAACGGGCGTCAATCGGTTACAGAAGCGACGTAATCGATGATTTGAGCAACTGGGTGTAGCGCTGCCTGTACGAAGCGTTATTCTCCTCAGACGCATAAGGGACCCCACACGTCGCTACGACGGGTGAACGGTCCCGCACTGCACGTGATGGAAGCTCTGCCTCTGGGAGTCCCGTGTACCCACACGTCGGGGTTGACGCCTCGGGCCTGGCTACGCTGCGCGCAACGGTCATCGACCGCTTGCGCGGCTTCGTCCCCACCGCGTACGCCGTCCCCGCCGTCCCCGCCCTCGCCGTCCCCGCACCCGCCGGGCTGTGCTACGCCCTGGAGAACGGCATCGAAGAGGTGCCGGCACGTAGTGCCATCCTTGAGGGGCGGCGGTCGGGAGACGGGCGTGCGGTCAGCAGACGCGCCCGCTCCGGCGCCGCTGCCGCCACCTCGGCCCCCACCCCCCGCCGTCCCGCCGCGGACAGCGACAGCGCCCGCATGATGGATCTCGTCGAGCGCGCCCAGGCCGGCGAGTCCGACGCCTTCGGCCGTCTCTACGACCAGTACAGCGACACGGTCTACCGCTACATCTACTACCGCGTGGGCGGCAAGGCGACCGCCGAGGACCTCACCAGTGAGACCTTTCTGCGCGCCCTCCGCCGCATCGGCACCTTCACCTGGCAGGGCCGTGACTTCGGCGCCTGGCTGGTCACGATCGCCCGCAACCTGGTCGCCGACCACTTCAAATCGAGCCGGTTCCGCCTCGAAGTGACCACCGGCGAAATGCTCGACGCCAACGAAGTCGAACGCAGCCCCGAGGACTCCGTCCTGGAGTCCCTCTCGAACGCCGCCCTCCTCGAAGCAGTCCGCCGCCTCAACCCCCAGCAGCAGGAATGCGTGACCCTGCGCTTCCTCCAGGGCCTCTCCGTCGCCGAGACCGCGCGCGTCATGGGCAAGAACGAAGGCGCGATCAAAACCCTTCAGTACCGCGCGGTGCGCACCCTTGCGCGCCTGCTGCCCGACGACGCCCGATAGCGCCTCGTAGCGCCCAACTCACCTTCCGTGGCGGCCAGATGGTCGCCACGGAATTGTCGCGGTCCGATCATCCTCCGTCCGTAACCCAAGTGCCGCGACGCTCGTTGTGCGGGATGCAGGCTCCCTGTGGTCGCTACCTGGCTGGCTCCGCTCACTCGATCGTGTGGAAATGGTCAGGACATGGCAACCCTCAGGACCCCCTGGGGAGTCGACCGTCTTGACGAGAGGAGGTGCCGCCAGTGATCGCGAACGTATCGGCCCACCGGCGGGCGAACGCCTTCGCCCAGGCCCTGGAGGAGCGTTCCGACCAGGCCCCGGCGGCCGAGCAGTCCGAGGACTCCGCGCTCACATCCGCACCCGCGGCCGCACCCGTGGAGTCCACCGAAACCACCGCGGCCCGCGCCGCGCCGACCGAGCAGAGCCACATGCTGGCCCTGGCGGACGGTCTCGACGCGCTGCCCAAACCCACCCTCGACCCCGAGGTCAAGGTCGTCCAGCGCGCCCAGCTCGTGGCCGCGATGGAAGCCATGCTCCTCGAGGGCGGTAATCCGTCGGTGCCGAAGCAGCGATCCCGCAAGGGTGCCCACCGAGCGGGCGCCCTCGGGAAGCTGCGTCCGCGCTCCCGTCTGTCCAAGGGCATCGCGGCGGGCGGCCTCACCGTCGGCGTCGCCGCGGGCGCGTTCGGCGGTGTCGCCGCCGCCAGCAACGACGCCCTGCCGGGCGACTCGCTGTACGGCCTCAAGCGCGGCATGGAGGACTTCAAGCGAGGTCTGGCCGACGACGACAGCGACCGTGGCCGGATCTACCTCGACCAGGCCTCCACGCGGCTGAACGAGGCCCGCAGGCTCATGGAGCGGGGCCGTTCCGGCGCCCTCGACCACGAGTCGCTCGGCGAGGTCAGGCGAGCCCTCTCCGGCATGCGGCACGATGCCACGGAAGGCCACCGCCTGCTCCTCGAGGCGTACGAGCGCGACGGCTCCCTCGGCCCCATCCAGGCGCTGTCCGCGTTCTCCCGGTCGCACCGCGAGGCGTGGACCGACCTCCAGGGCCGCCTCCCCGTCCAGCTGGGCGACGTGGGCGCGCAGGTGAACTCCGTCTTCGACGCCATAGACGAAGAGGTCGAACCGCTGCGCTCCCTGCTGCCCCGCCCCCCGGAGAAGGGCGGCACGACCGGCCGGACGTCCCAGAGCCCCGGCGCCTCCGACAGCTCCGACGGCCGTCCCTCCCAAACGTCGGGCGGCGGCAGTTCCCACAGCGGCGGCCCGGGCAGCGACAGCAAGCCCAAGCCGTCCACGTCGGACCGCGAGGACGACGGCCTCATCGGCGGCACCACCGGTGGTCTCCTCGACCCGCCGGACGACAAGAAGACGAGCCCGGCCCCCTCGGAGGGCAAGAGCAAACCCGGCCAGCACAGCACCCCGGCCAAGCCGGACGTCACCCTGCCCCCGCTCCTGCCCGGCCTCCAGCTCCCGGAGCTCGGCATCGAGGGCGAGGACGCGAAGTAGTTCACACGCATACGCAGCTGGGGGCGCCCTCCCGACAAGGAGGACGCCCCCACTGACGCGCACCCACCCCTAAAAGAACACCCGCCCCTAAAAGAACACCGACCGCCGCTGCACCAACAGCTTGTACAGCGAATGCTGAATCTGCTCGCGCACCTGGTCCGTCAGGTTGAACATCAGCATCGGGTCCTCCGCCGCCTCCGGCGGATACCCGTCCGTCGCGATCGGCTCCCCGAACTGAATCGTCCACTTCGTCGGCAACGGCACCGCACCCAGAGGCCCGAGCCACGGAAACGTCGGCGTGATCGGGAAGTACGGAATGCCCAGAACTCGCGCCACCGGCCCATCCACACTGCCGCCCTCGCACCGCTCCGCGGGCTTCGCACGGCTGCGCCGGACTCCGTCCGCCGGCCCACCGCACCCCGGCCGGAACAGCCAACCCCTAAAAGAACACCGACCGCCGCTGCACCAACAACTTGTACAGCGAATGCTGAATCTGCTCGCGCACCTGATCCGTCAGGTTGAACATCAGCATCGGGTCCTCCGCCGCCTCCGGCGGATACCCGTCCGTCGCGATCGGCTCCCCGAACTGAATCGTCCACTTCGT
>NZ_JBFBEE010000043.1:0-6877 GCF_040683555.1 Streptomyces sp. NPDC093510 | reverse complement strand
CGGCAACGGCACCGCACCCAACGGCCCGAGCCACGGGAACGTCGGCGTGATCGGGAAATACGGGATGCCCAGCACCCGCGCCACCGTCTTCGCGTTGCCGATCATGGGGTAGATCTCCTCCGCCCCGACGATCGAACAAGGCACGATGGGCGAGCCCGTCCGCAGCGCCGTCGAGACGAAGCCGCCGCGGCCGAACCGCTGCAGCTTGTAGCGCTCGCTGAACGGCTTCCCGATGCCCTTGAAGCCCTCCGGCATCACACCGACCAGCTCACCGCGTCCGAGCAGCCGCTCCGCGTCCTCCGCGCAGGCCAGCGTATGTCCGGCCTTGCGGGCCAGTTCGTTGATGACCGGCAGCATGAAGACCAGGTCGGCGGCGAGGAGCCGCAGATGCCGGCCCTGGGGGTGGTTGTCGTGCACCGCGACCTGCATCATCAGGCCGTCCAGCGGCAGCGTCCCGGAGTGGTTGGCGACGATCAGCGCCCCGCCGTCGGCGGGGATGTTCTCGATGCCCTTCACCTCCACCCGGAAGTACTTCTCGT
Source organism: Streptomyces sp. NPDC093510 (assembly GCF_040683555.1). Classification (NCBI taxonomy): domain Bacteria; kingdom Bacillati; phylum Actinomycetota; class Actinomycetes; order Kitasatosporales; family Streptomycetaceae; genus Streptomyces; species Streptomyces sp. NPDC093510. Next base: position 6,338 of record NZ_JBFBEE010000043.1, on the reverse strand, counting down.
AGAAGGGCCGGAGCAGCGACATCAGGACCTGGTCGGTGAGCTCCTCGTCGTAACCGAAGTCGTCGACCTCGTACTCACCCGTCAGACGCCGCCGCAGGAAGGCCAGACCGCCCGCGATGCGCCGGTCCCAGCCGCCGCCGCTCCGCGGCTCCGACACCTGCCCCGCCGGCGCCCCGGGCGCCACCCGTGGCTCACCGCTCGGCGGCCCGTCCTGCTGAGGGCCCTCCTGCTGCCCGGGCAGCGACGCGACCCCGGCCACGGGGTCACCCGCGCGCCGGGGCGCGGACCTGCGGCGTGACATGCGCTGCGCGCTCCCGCGCGACCGGTCGTCGTCGAACGGAATGACCTTGGCGTCCGCCATCGTTGACGCTCTCCTCAGTTGGCGCTCGGGTGGCCGCCCGCGAGGGGCAGCGCGGCGATCCGGTCGACTGCCCCCGCGAGGGCACCTGGTGGCAGCAGCCCGGGGCCCCGGCTGCGTACGAAGTCCGCGAAGGTCTCCGCCGTCGTGTACTTCGGCCTGAACCCCAGTGTCTCGCGCATCTGCCGGGTGGCCACGACCCTGCCGTGGGTGAGCAGCCTGATCTGCTCGGGCGAGAAGTCCGTCATGCCGACCGTGCGCAGCGCCGAGCCGACCCAGGTGACGGCCGGCAGGAACACGGGCACGGTGGGGCGGCCGAGCCGCCGCGAGCACTGGGACAGGAGCAGCTGGCCGTCGCCGGCGATGTTGAACGTACCGCTGTTGAGCGTGCCCCGCTGCGGGTCGTGCGAGGCGAGCCGCAGCACCTCGACCGCGTCGTCCTCGTGGACGAACTGCAGGCGCGGGTCGTAGCCGAACACGGTCGGCAGGACCGGCAGCGAGAAGTACTCGGCGAGCGGGGAGTCCGCGGCGGGCCCCAGGATGTTCGCGAAGCGCAGCACGCACACCGCGACGTCCGGGCGGCGCCGTGCGAACCCGCGCACGTAGCCCTCGACCTCGACGGTGTCCTTGGCGAAGCCTCCGCTGGGCAGCGACTTGGGCGGCGTGGTCTCCGTGAACACGGCGGGGTCCTTCGGCGCCGACCCGTACACGCTGGTGCTCGACTTCACCACGAGCCGCTTCACCGCCGGCGACTTCTGGCAGGCACCGAGCAGCTGCATGGTGCCGATGACGTTGGTCTCCTTGACGGTGCCCCGGCTGCCCCTGCCGCCACGTCCGCCGAGGGCGGTGGCGGTGACGTCCATGTGGACGACCGTGTCGACGTGGTGCTCGGCGAGCACCCTGGCGATCGTGGGCTGCCGGATGTCGGCCCGGATGAAGTCGGCGCCGCCGAGATGGTGCTCGGGCGGGACCGCGTCGACGGCGATCACGCGATCGACCTCCGGGTCACGCTGGATCCGCCGGACGAACCGTCCGCCCAGCTGCCGGGCCACTCCGGTCACGAGCACGACCTTGCCCAAGATGAGCGCCTGCCTTTCCCCGACCCTCGCCGCGCCACCGTCGGCTGCGTTGCGGACCACGCTAGCGGGTGGACGTTGCGCTGTGATGTCCGTGTGCCCGGAGACGGCCAGAGACGGCCGAAAACACCGAAGCCCTCCCGTCGGATGACGGGAGGGCTTCGGTACACGCTGTGCAGCGGTCGCTTACTTCTTGTTGCGACGCTGAACGCGAGTGCGCTTCAGCAGCTTGCGGTGCTTCTTCTTGGCCATCCGCTTACGCCGCTTCTTGATAACAGAGCCCACGACTACCCTCGCTCACTTCTCTTCACTCGGTGCGGGGCAGCAGACTGGGCCCACACGACCTACGTCGGCCTAGCCTACCTGTCCCCGCGTGAGGGACGTAATCGAGGGGCCATGGCCCCTGCGCGAGGGGCCCCGGGGACCCCTCGCTCAACCTGCTTCCACCCCCACATACGACTCGCGGAGGTACTCGTGAACCGCCTGCTCGGGGACCCGGAAGGACCTCCCGACCCGGATGGCGGGCAGATGACCGCTGTGCACCAGCCGGTACACGGTCATCTTGGACACTCGCATCACCGAGGCGACTTCCGCCACGGTAAGAAACTGAACCTCGTTCAGCGGCCTCTGGTCTGCAGCCATGACACCCCACCTGAACCTTCCGCACATGACGGGCACCGGCTTCCCCTTCCGGTGACTCTTCGTCTCTGCGCGCTCACTCCCCAGACTAGGGGCGGATGATGCGAGTGGGGAAGAGGAGCCGCGATCGGCCGCCTACTGTGACAGACACGCTCGATTGAGTACATAGCGAGTAAGCGGTCGGTAGTAATCAGACCGCACAGCGTCATCAAGCGGAACGACGACGGACACCTGCCCCTCGGCCTCCCCGACGAACAGCGCGGGATCGTCCGTATCCGCCAGACCGATCGCCTCAAACCCCAGCTGACCTGCTCCGCAGACCCATCCGTGGTCCCCGATGACCAACTCGGGAAGCGGTCCCTGAGCCTCCGCTGCGGCATCCAGAGCGGCCCGAACCGGGAGGGGTGAGTGGGTGTGTGCGCCGGTCTCACTCCCGGTGGGACGCACGCCGGGTTCGCGCACCAGCGCGACTCCTTGTACGTAGTCAAGGTTGTACGTGCGTAGGCCGAACCGGGTCGTTATGTCGACACTGCTGCCCTGCGCGGGGGTGAGGACGGTGCATCCGGCCGCCGACAAAGCGTCCGCCAACGCGGCGTAGAACCCGAGCAGTCGGTGCGGATGACCGGTCCCGAAGAGTACCGGGAGCCGTCGTCGTGCGGCGCTCGCGAGCCGTTCCGCGAAGGCGTCGAGCGCCACCAGCGTCCGTTCCGGATCGATGACATCGGCCCCCGTGGTGCACCCCGGGTCGGCGGACACCCCGCACTTGTCGGACATCAGGCGCAGCAGATCGCCGGCGCCCCAGCTCCACTCGGGGTCGAGCCCGAGAAGTATCCGCGGGTCACGGGCCGCGAACAGCCGATAACTCCGCAGGCTCTGTTCCCGCGAGGTGGCCACGGGCCCCGCCAACCGAGCCGCCAACAGATGCGCACGCAGCGCGCCGGTGCTCAACACCCGGCCGATGCTGGCGCATCACCGGAGCACCGGCCCCCAAAACCCCGGAAACCCCCCACAGTTGGGCTAACGCGGGCACAATCCGGCGGGCCGCCTCCTAGGCGAGCAACCCCCGCAACGGGAACACGGCCTTCCGGGCGGCGAGCACGGCCTGGTCGAGCCGGTCGGCGGGGTCGTACCCGGACTCCCAGCCCTTCCAGTCCACCGGCCACCGGCCGTCCGTCATCCGCCCCGGCGCCAACTGCCGGGTCCGGGCGAAGACTTCCTGCCGCCAGGCCTCGGGGATCTCCGCCGTGGGCTCCACGGGCCGCCCCGCGGCGATGGACACGAGATGCGTCCAGGACCGCGGCACCACATCCACCACGGCGTACCCACCGCCCCCAAGGGCCACCCACCGCCCCTCGGCGTGCTCGTGGGCCAGCTCATGGCAGGCGACCTGTACGGCCCGCTGCGCGTCCAGCGACACCGCGAGGTGCGCCAGGGGGTCCTCGAAGTGGGTGTCGGCCCCGTGCTGCGTCACGAGGACCTGCGGCCTGAACTCGGCGAGCAGTTCGGGCACCACGGCGTGAAAGGCCCGCACCCATCCCGCGTCGCCGGTCCCGGCCGGCAGCGCGACGTTCACCGCGGTCCCTTCGGCCGAGCCGTCCGCGCCCGTCTCCTCCGGCCATCCGGTCTGCGGGAACAGCGTCCGCGGATGCTCGTGGAGCGAGATCGTCAGGACCCGCGGGTCCTCCCAGAAGGCGGCTTGGACCCCGTCGCCGTGATGCACGTCGACGTCCACGTACGCGACGCGCTCCGCGCCCAGCTCCAGCAGCCGGGCGATGGCCAGCGCCGCGTCGTTGTAGATGCAGAACCCGGAGGCGCCCCCGGGCATCGCGTGGTGCAGCCCGCCGGCGAAGTTCACCGCGTGCAGCGCGTCCCCGCGCCACACCGCCTCGGCCGCGCCCACGGACTGTCCGGCGATCAGCGCCGACACGTCGTGCATCCCGGCGAAGGCGGGGTCGTCCTCCGTACCGAGCCCGTACTCCCCGCGGGCGGACGCGGGATCCACGGAAGCGGCTTTGACCGCGTCCACGTAGTCCCCGCGGTGCACGAGCCGAAGCGTCGAATCACCGGCGCGCTTGGCCGCGACGATCTCCAGCTCCCGGTCGAGCCCGAAGGCCTCGACCAGACTTCGGGTCAGCCCGAGCCTGACCGGGTCCATCGGGTGACCCGGGCCGAAGTCATAGCCCGTTACTGCCTCGTCCCACATCAGCTGCGCGCGGCCACTCATGCCCGTCACCGTACCGGTCCGGTCCCGGGGCGAAGGAACGGGCGTACAGCAAGGTCAGGAGCACCAACACCAGAGGAACGACCATGGCTGCCCGGTAGTTCCAGGCGTCCCCGAGCCCACCCACCAACGGCGAACCGATCAGAAACCCCACATAGTTGAAGACATTCAATCGCGCCACGGCCGCATCCGAAGCCTCCGGGAACAGCCTTCCCGCAGCGGCGAACGTCTGCGGAACAATCACGCACAGCCCCAGACCCAGCACGGTGAACCCCGCGATTCCGATCCACGCTCCGGGAGCGACCGCCACGACCGCGAACCCGAGCGCCGCCACCACCGAACCGCCCCGCACCACCGCCACGGCCCCGAACCGCCGCACCCCCAGATCCCCGAGCCCGCGCCCCACCAGCGTCATGACCATGTAGACGTTGTACGGAACGGTCGAGACCTCTTCCGAACTCCCCAGCACGTCCTGCAGATACTTGGCGCTCCAGTTGGAGACGGTCGAGTCGCCGATGTACGCGAACGTCATCACCAGGCAGAGCGGCAGCAGCATCTTGAAAACGACTCCCCCGCCTTCCGCCTCCCCTCGTCCCGGCGCCCCCAAGGCCTTCGTCGCGTCGACGTACCACCGGCTCCCGACCAGCGCGGTCGGCAGCAGCACCACCACGACCGGCAGGTAGGAGACGAAGAGCGAGAGGTCCCAGTGCGCCCCGGCCCAGGCCAGCGACGCCCCGACGATCCCGCCCAGGCTGTACGCGGCATGGAACCCGAGCATGATGCTGCGCCCGTACTCCCGTTGGAGACTCACCCCGAGCATGTTCATGGACGCGTCGAGCGCCCCCACGGCGAGCCCGAACGCCCCGAGCGCGACGCCCACGTGCCACATCTCGTCGCCCGCGCCGACCCCCAGCAGCGCGAGCAGCACCATGGGCTGCGACCACCGCAACACCGCGCTCGGCGGCACCTTCTTCACCAGCTGCTCGGTGCCCACGCTCCCGATTCCGGCCAGGATCGGCACCGCCGCGAGGAAGACGGGCAGTAGCCCGTCGGATATCCCGTAGCGATCCTGGATCGCCGGAATCCGCGTCACGAGCAGGGCGAACGTGACTCCCTGCACCAGGAAGGCGAACGCCAGCGAGGCCCTGCCGCGCCGCAGCTCTTCGGTCATGGCTGGAGAGCGTAGGGCCCCCGGCTACCAGTGGGTAGATGGATCACGCACCCAATCTTCCGGTGTCAGGTGTCAGCTGTCAGGCGAGCAGGTCCGCCAGTTCGCGCATGTCCCCGAAGAGCGCGGTGGCCCCGACGAGCCGCTCGGCAGGCGTCATGGCGGTGAACCCGAGGACGTCCATGCCGGCGGCGACAGCGGCCTGCACTCCCAGCGGGCTGTCCTCGACGACGACACACTTCTCGGGCGCCACACCCATACGCTCGGCGGCATACAGGAAAAGGTCGGGCGCCGGCTTCCCCCGCCCCACGTCCTGCGAGCTGAAGACACGACCTTCGTCGAACCACTTGTCGAGCCCGGCCTTCTGATGTCCGACGCGAATCCGCTCATGACTCCCGGAAGAGGCCAGGCAGTAAGCCACTCCGTCGGCGGCGAGCTTCTCCAGGACGTCGACGGCTCCCTCCACGGGCTTCAGCTCTCGCTCGAAGGCGGCAAAGACTCGGCTGTGAAAGACGTCGTCGAAGTCCTCGGGAAGCCGCTGCCCACTCCGCTCGAGAACCAGATCGTGTACGCGGTGGACGGCGGCGCCCATGTAGTCGCGCAGGGAGTCCTCGTAGGAGGTGGGGTGTCCGAGCTCGGTCAGATAGCCGGCGAGGATCGTATTGGAGAGCGGTTCGCTGTCGACGAGGACACCGTCATTGTCGAAGATGACCAGTTCGTATCGCATGACCCGACCCTAAACGCAGAAAACCCCCGCACCATAAGGTGCGGGGGTTTCCCATCTAAAAGGAGTTCGGCGGCGTCCTACTCTCCCACAGGGTCCCCCCTGCAGTACCATCGGCGCTATGAGGCTTAGCTTCCGGGTTCGGAATGTAA
>NZ_JBFBEE010000042.1:0-64567 GCF_040683555.1 Streptomyces sp. NPDC093510 | reverse complement strand
GGACGTGGGGGTATGTGCGCACGGAGCACCGAGCACACTCTGGCGTCTTTGGACTTGAGGCGCGACGCAGGGATAGCGAGTACGTACATACCCCCGCGGCCCCGCCCCACAGACGAACAGCAGGCGAGACCGGCGACCACGCGCACACGCCCCACGGCCCCGCCCCACAGACGAACAGCAGGCGAGCCCAGTGACCACGCGCAGACGCCCCACGACCCCGCCCCGCAGACGAACCGCACGCGAGCCCGGCGACCACGCGAAAGCGCCCCCACCCCGCCCGCCCCGCCCCGCAAGCAGCCCCAAGGCGCCCCCGCCCGAGTGCGTGCGCCCCCGCCTGCGCGCCCCCTCACAAACCACCCCCCACCGCAACCCCGCCAAAACCCCCCAACCTAAAACCCCTCGCACGGGGGAACCCCGTTCGACACGCCGGGGAAAGTCCACTTTTGTGTGGGTATCGGCTCGGTTGGATTACCAGAACCTGGAGGGCGCTGTGCGGCAGCCGGAGGGCTACGACTACGAGACCCACAGCACGCTCGCCGGACCGCTCACGGAGCCGGACGGCGGAGGAGAGGGAGGGGGCTATCGCGTGCGGTATCGCTCGCTGCTGGCCGGTGAACCCCACCGAATACGCGCCGTCCTCCTGATGACCCTGGCCCCGGTACTCACCGGCCTCCTCCTCGTCTACCTCGTCTGGCCCACCCACTGGACCGAACGGGAGGGCGGCGACAGCTGGCTGATCGGCCTGGACGTCACGATGCTCGTGGCGATCGGCCTCATCGAGCTCTTCATGCTCGTGAACGTCGTGTCGATCGCCCACGCCACGATGGTGGCGAGGGACCCGATCCCCGTGTGCCCCGAGGCCGGCACCCGCGTCGCCTTCCTCACCACGTACGTCCCGGGCAAGGAACCGATCGCGATGGTCCGGGCGACACTCGAGGGTGCCGTCCGGATACACCACTCCGGGCCCCTCGACGTATGGCTCCTGGACGAAGGGGACACCCCCGAGGCCAAGGCCCTCTGCGAAGAGCTAGGGGTGCGGCACTTCACCCGCCACGGCGTTCCGGAGTGGAACAGGGAGAAGGGCCCCCACAAGGCCCGCACCAAGCACGGCAACTACAACGCCTGGCTGGCGATGCACCGAGCCGACTACGACTTCTTCGCCTCCGTCGACACGGACCACGTCCCGCTCCCCAACTTCCTGGAGCGGATGATGGGCTACTTCCGCGATCCGGACGTCGCGTTCGTCGTCGGACCGCAGGTCTACGGGAACTATGACAGCCCGGTCACCAAGGCCGCGGAGTCCCAGCAGTTCCTCTTCCACGCTCTCATCCAGCGCGCGGGGAACCGCTACCGCGCCCCCATGTTCGTGGGCACGAACAACGTCGTCCGCATCAGCGCGCTCACCCAGATCGGCGGCCTCCACGACTCGATCACCGAGGACATGGCGACGGGCTTCGAGCTGCACCGCCACCGCAACCCGGCCACGAAGCGGCACTGGCGCTCGGTCTACACCCCGGACGTGCTGGCCGTGGGCGAGGGCCCGGCCTCCTGGACGGACTTCTTCACGCAGCAGATGCGCTGGTCGCGCGGCACGTACGAGACGCTGTTCAAGCAGTACTGGAAGGCCCCGTTCACGATGCCGCCCGGGCGTCTCTTCTCGTACTCGCTGATGCTCGTGTACTACCCGATGACGGCGGTCAACTGGCTGCTCGGCATCCTCAGTTGTGTGCTGTTCCTGTGGTTCGGGGCCTCCGGGACGCAGGTCGCCGCCTCCGTCTGGCTGATGCTCTACAGCGACGCGGCGGCCCTCCAGGTCGGCCTCTATCTCTGGAACCGCAGGCACAACGTGTCCCCGCACGAGCCGGAGGGCTCGGGAGGTCTCGCGGGCATGGCGATGTCGGCGCTCTCCGCGCCGATCTACGCGAAGTCGCTCGGCGCGGCCGTCCTGCGCCGCCCCAGCCGCTTCGTCGTCACCCCCAAGGGCGGCGACGCGAGCCCGGACCGGCTCCTCACCTTCCGCATCCACCTGTTCTGGGCGGCGCTGCTGGCCGGCTCGCTGGCCGCCTCCTTCGTGCTGGGCCACACGCACGTGGCGATGCGCACCTGGGCGGTCCTCGCGATGGTGATCTCGCTGGCGCCGGTCACGATCTGGGCCTTCGGACTCGCCAAGGAGCGCAGGGCGGGCAGGGCGCGCGGGGAGCACGGGGAGCGCTCGGCGCGCGAGGAGGCCACGCAGCAGCAGGAGACGACCGTGCGCGGCGAGAACAAGGAGGGCGAGCCGGAGCCGGCGTTCGCCACCGGCACGACGACAGGAGGGAACTGACCCATGGCCTACCGGCCCTCGAAGCGCACGAGGAAGACGCTCATCGGAGTCGGCGCGGGCGCGCTGCTCGTGGGGCTGAACGCTCCTGCCGCGCTCTCCTTCGCCGAGGAGCAGTACTACGAGTACAAGATCGCCCAGCCCGGCTACAAGAAGAAGTACGGCTCCTGGAAGCAGGTCGCGATCCCCGAGGAGTTCCGCACCAACGCCATTCACGCCGCGCTGCTCCACACGGGCAAGGTGCTGATCGTCGCGGGCTCCGGCAACGAGCAGAAGAAGTTCGACTCGGGATCGTTCGACACCGTCCTGTGGGACCCGAAGAACGACACGTTCAAGAAGATCGCGACGCCCGAGGACTTCTTCTGTGCCGGGCACGCCCAACTCCCGGACGGGCGGCTCCTGGTGGCGGGCGGCACCGCCCGCTACGAGCTGCTCGACGGCGAGGTGGAGCGGGCCGGCGGCGGCATGCGCGTGAAGAACGAGAACCCGGACAAGCCGGTGGTCCTGAAGAAGGGCACCAAGTTCCGCTCGCCGTCCGGTATCGAGTACGTCAGCAAGTTCGATGTCGAGGTACCGAAGGCGAAGCGGGACTACGAGATCACGTACTCCAAGTCCGGTGTGATGCAGCCCTGGAAGACGCAGGTCAAGGCGAGCGAGGCGCGGGTCTTCGTCGAGGCGGTCCAGGAGGGCGAGCAGTCGGTCAACGAGAAGTCCGCGCAGTACGAGATCGAAGGTCTGACCGGCGAGGAGGCCGACAACACGTACGGCATCGCCGAGAAGATCGACATGGAGAAGCAGGACTTCCAGGGGATCAAGGCGGCGTACGAGTTCGACCCCAAGGCCGAGAAGTACATCCCGGTGGACCCGATGGACAAGGCCCGCTGGTATCCGACGCTCGTCGGCCTGGATGACGGCAAGGTGCTCGCGGTGTCCGGACTCGACGACGTGGGCGTCGTCGACCCGGGTGACAACGAGATCTACGACCCGAGGACGAAGAAGTGGACGGACGGGCCCAAGCGGTACTTCCCGACGTACCCCGCGCTGTTCCTCACCAAGGGCGGCAAGCTCTTCTACCCGGCGTCGAACGCGGGCTACGGACCCGCCGAGAAGGGCCGTGAGCCGGGACTGTGGGACCTGGACACGAACAAGTTCGAGAAGGTCCCCGGCCTGGAGGACATGGACCAGACGGAGACGTCGGCGTCCGTGCTGCTGCCGCCCGCGCAGGACCAGAAGGTGATGATCCTGGGCGGCGGGGGAGTGGGCGAGTCGGACAAGTCGACGCGGCGCACCGCGGTGATCGACCTCAAGGAGGACAACCCGTCCTTCAGGACGGGGCCGCAACTGCCGCAGGGAACGCGCTACTTGAACAGCGTGCTCATGCCGAACGACTCGGTGTTCACGACGAACGGCTCCGAGGACTACCGCGGCCGCAGCGCGAGCAACATCCACAAGGCGCAGTTCTACGACCCCAAGGCGAATGAGTTCCGCGCGGCGGCGGCGCCCAAGGTGGGCCGCAACTACCACTCGGAGGCGTTGCTGCTGCCCGACGGCCGGGTCGCCACGTTCGGCTCCGATCCGCTCTACGACAACTCGCAGAACACCAAGCTCGGCCACTTCGAACAGCGCATGGAGATCTTCACGCCGCCCGCGCTGCACCGGGGCGCCGAGAACCGCCCGGTGCTCGGCGAGGGCCCGGAGGAGCTCGCGGCGGACGGCCGCGCGACGTTCAGGACCGACCGCCCCGAGACCATCGCGTCGGCCCGCCTGATGCGCCCGAGCGCGGTGACGCACACCACGGACGTCGAGCAGCGCTCGATCGCGCTGGGGCTCACCAAGGGCAAGGGCACGGTGACGGTGGACGTGCCGCGCAGGGACACGGCGCTGGTGCCGCCGGGCTGGTACATGCTGTTCGTGACCGACAAGGACGGCACGTCGTCCGAGGCGAAGTGGATCCACGTCGGCACGGACGACTGAACGCCGTCGACCGGGCTCACGCGTCCTTGGCGTTGCGGGCCAGGCCCAGCGCGTAGTCCGGCCACCACTGCCCGGCCGCCGGGCCGCCCCGGCACGGCCCGTCCGAGTCGCCGGGGCGCTTGATCCACAGGACGGCGTCGAGCAGCGGGTCGCCCGTGCGGTCGGTCGGCGGGGTGCCGAGGCCGCGGCCGGGCGGGTTGCACCAGGCGTCCTGCCGGTCGCCGGCCAGTGGGCCCTTGCCGTTGCGGCTGGTGTCCATGACGAAGTGCTTGCCGCCCACGGTGGCGGACAGTGTGCGTCCGTACGTCTTGGTCGTCTCGTCGCTCTGGAAGTTGGAGACGTTCAGCGAGAAGCCGTCGGCCTGGGCGACGCCCGCCTTCTGGAGCGGCTCGGTGAGCTTGTGCGGCTCGGTGATCCAGCCGGGGTTCCCCGCGTCGAGGTAGACCCGCACCTTCGGCTGCCGCTTGAGCCGCTGGATCGCCTCGGAGAGCAGCTGGTAGCGGTCCGTGTGGTACTCGGCCGGGGTGCAGCCGTCCACGATGTGCGGGATCGCGTCGGGCTCCAGGACGACCAGGGCGGGCGCGTCGCCGATCGCGTCGGCGAACGTGTCCACCCAGCTCCGGTAGGCGTCGGCGTCGGCCGCGCCGCCCGCGGAGTGCTGGCCGCAGTCGCGGTGCGGGATGTTGTACGCGACGAGCACGGCGGTGCGGTCCTCCTTCGCCGCGCCTCTCGTCGCCTCCGCGATGTCGGGCGCCGGGTCGTCCCCGGCCGGCCACAGGGCCATGGGCCGCTCGGAGATGCGCTTGAGCGCCTCGGCGTCCCGGTCGCGGCCCTGTTCCCGCCACTGCTGGACCTGGCGTGCGGCGGGGCTGTCCGGGTCGACCCAGAAGGTGCCCGCGGGGGGCCCGGCGCTCTCGGTGGCGGGCTTGCGAGCGGCCGCCTGATCCTTCGTGCCGCCGGACCCGGGGTCCGAGGAGGAGCAGCCTGCCGGGAGCCCGAGGGCGGCGAGGGCCGCGAGTGCCGTGAACGTGCGGAGCAGCCGGTGCATCCAGCCCCCTTGGGCGGTGGTGACGGTGACGGTCAGTCAGCCCGGCAATCGTTACATAAAGGACTATTCAAGCTCTTGTGCCACACCGCCCCCGGTGGCAAGGGCGCTGCCGAGCGGCGTGCACTCGTAGAACACCTGGTGTCCGTACCGCCGTGACACCAGGAGCCCGGCGCCCCGCAGCGCGGCCAGATGGGCCGACACGGACGACGGCGCGAGCCCGATGCGGTGCGCGAGCTCCGACGTGGTGGCGGGCGCGTCGAGCGCGGTGAGCACCGTGGCGCGCCCGCGGCCGAGGAGCCGTACGAGCGCCTCGTGCGCACGGTCCGACGGCTCCGCCCACAGCCCCGCGATGCCCCGCACGGGGTAGGCCAGCGTCGGCTGCCACGGGGCGTCGAAACCGCTGATCACGTCCGGCCAGGAGAAGACGCTCGGGATCAGGACGAGACCCTGCCCCGACAGGTGCCGCACGTGCTCGTCGCGCCACTCGACGGTGAGCCGCCCCGCGTCCCACGACAGCCGCCGGTCGAGCTCCGGCAGCAGCCCGCCGAGGCCGACCTCCGCGAGCCGCCGTGAATGGAAGGCGACGTCGGCCTCCAGGAGCGCGCGCAGGCGCGGCCAGTCCGGCTCGATCAGCGCGTGCCAGGCGGCCTCCATGGCGTCCGCGAGCTCCAGGACCGCGGCGGCCGGATCGGCGAGCAGAGCCCGCCCCTTCGAGGAGTCGGCGGCGCCCGGGGTGCAGGCGAGCGCCCGCGCCATGTCGTCCCGCGCGGCCGCCGGGTCAAAGGCGCGGACCCCGGCGATCTCCTCCTCGAAGCGGGCCGCGGGACCGATCGGCGGCGGGCCCATGAAGTCCGGTGAGTGCCCGCGCCGCGGCATCAGGAGCCAGAGCGCGGAGAGGTCGAGGCCGCGGGCCGCCTCCCGTATCCGGCGCAGCCACCGCGGGTGGTAGGCGTGGCGGTCGGGGCGCTTGAGGGTGCGTACGGCCTCCTGCGTCTCCCACAGCGGCGACACCGCGAACCGGCAGCGCAGCAGGTCGTCCTGCCCGAAGTGCATGCGGAACGGCACGTGGCCCCCTGCCGCGGTCGAGGGTTCACCCGGCCTTCACCCGGCCCGGAGCGAAGATTCGCCCGGGGCCGAAACTTTAGGCCGGCGGACGCGCCCGCGTGAGGCTGCGTCCATGCCTGCGTCCATACCGCCGTCCATGTCCCCGCCCGCCGCGGCAGCCACCGGCTACACCCGCGTCCTCGCCGTACGCGAGTTCCGTGCCGTCTTCGCCGCGCACGCGCTCTCGCTCCTCGGCGTCATCGTCAGCGAGGTCGCGCTGACCGTCCTGGTCTACGACCTCACCGGATCACCGCTGCTCGGCGCGCTCACCTTCGCCCTCGGCATGCTGCCGTACCTGGTGGGCGGGACCCTCCTGTCCGGGATCGCTGACCGGTACCCGCCGCGGCGGGTGCTCGTCCTGTGCGACGCCGTGTGCGCCGGGTGCGCGGCCCTCATGGCGCTGCCCGCCACCCCCGTCGCCGGGCTGCTCGCGCTGCGCTGCGCCATCGCCCTCGTCGCGCCCGTCTTCAACGGCACGCGCATGGCGACCCTCACCGACATCCTCGGTGACGGCGACCTGTTCGTCCTCGGCCGTTCCCTGCTGCGGATCGTCTCGCAGAGCTCCGTGCTGGTCGGCTTCGGGCTCGGCGGCGTACTCCTCACCGTCGTCACACCGCGCGGCGCGCTCATGATCACCGTCTGCACGTTCGCGGCGTCCGCACTGCTGCTGAGGTGCGGGACGAAGCGCCGGCCCGCGCGCGGGAACGCCGACGGCGGCGCGCTCGTGCGCTACTCGCTGGGCGGCGCACGCGCCGTGCTCGCCGACCGCCGCGTGCGGGCCCTCCTGCTGCTCTTCTGGATGCCGCCCATGTTCATGGTCGTCCCGGAGGCGCTCGCCGCGCCCTACGCGGACGAGATCGGCGTCGGCGTCGCGGGTGTGGGGCTCCTCATGTGCGCCCTGCCGGTGGGCACCATCGCGGGCGAGCTGTACGCAGGGTCGGCGCTCTCCGCGTCCTCGCGCGCCCGCATCGTGCTGCCGCTCGCCTCGCTCACGCTGCTGCCGCTCACCGTGTACGCGCTCACGCCCGGCCTCCTCCCGGCGCTCGCCGCTCTCGCGCTCGCCGGCGCGGGATCGGCGTACACGCTGGGCCTGGACCGCTGGTTCGTCGACGCCGTGCCCGACGGCCTGCGGGGCCGCGCGATGACCGTGCACACGGCGGGCCTCATGACGCTCCAGGGCGTCGGCATGGCGCTCGCGGGACTGGCCGCCGAGTTCTTCGCGGTGAGCACGGTCGTCACGGGTGCGGGCGTCCTCGGCACGGTCTGCTGTCTGCTTCTGGTGGTGGAGGTGCGTTCGACCGAATTGCGAGACGGGGCTGACCAGCATGTGACCGGCGGGTAAGGTCGATGCCGTGCCGAAGCCGCTCAGCCTCCCCTTCGATCCCATCGCCCGTGCCGACGAGCTCTGGAAGCAGCGCTGGGGATCGGTCCCGGCCATGGGCGCGATCACCTCGATCATGCGCGCACACCAGATCCTGCTCGCCGAGGTCGACGCGGTCGTCAAGCCGTACGGACTGACCTTCGCGCGCTACGAGGCGCTGGTCCTCCTCACCTTCTCGCAGGCCGGCGAGCTCCCGATGTCGAAGATCGGCGAGCGGCTCATGGTGCATCCGACCTCGGTCACGAACACCGTGGACCGCCTGGTGAAGTCCGGCCTGGTCGACAAGCGCCCGAATCCCAACGACGGCCGGGGCACGCTCGCCTCCATCACGGAGAAGGGCCGCGAGGTCGTCGAGGCCGCCACGCGGGAGCTGATGGCGATGGACTTCGGGCTCGGGGTGTACGACGCGGAGGAGTGCGGGGAGATCTTCGCGATGCTGCGGCCACTGCGGGTGGCCGCGCGGGATTTCGAGGAGCAGTAGGACCCGCTCGGCGAGAAGTGGGATCGGGTCGTTCCGGTCCGGGCGGGGGCGGCGAAGATCGCGTGAAAAGGGCCGTTACGCTCGTAGCCATGAAACGCAGCGTGCTGACCCGCTACCGGGTGATGGCTTACGTCACCGCCGTCATGCTCCTCATCCTGTGCGCCTGCATGGTGGCCAAGTACGGCTTCGAGAAGGGCGAGGGGCTGACCCTGGTGGTCTCCCAGGTCCACGGAGTCCTCTACATCATCTACCTGATCTTCGCCTTCGACCTGGGCTCCAAGGCGAAGTGGCCGTTCGGCAAGCTGCTGTGGGTGCTGGTCTCGGGCACGATCCCGACGGCCGCGTTCTTCGTCGAGCGCAAGGTCGCCCGCGACGTCGAGCCGCTGATCACCGACGGCTCCCCGGTCACCGCGAAGGCGTAACCCCCACCGCCACGGACAGGTCCGTGGCGGTTGCCCATCGACTTTTACTAGGACGTCCTAGTAAATTCGATGGTATGGACGCTGACGCGATCGAGGAAGGCCGCCGACGCTGGCAGGCCCGTTACGACAAGGCCCGCAAGCGCGACGCGGACTTCACCACGCTCTCCGGGGACCCGGTCGACCCCGTCTACGGCCCCCGGCCCGGGGACACGTACGACGGATTCGAGCGGATCGGCTGGCCGGGGGAGTACCCCTTCACCCGCGGGCTCTACGCCACCGGGTACCGCGGCCGCACCTGGACCATCCGCCAGTTCGCCGGCTTCGGCAACGCCGAGCAGACGAACGAGCGCTACAAGATGATCCTGGCCAACGGAGGCGGCGGCCTCTCCGTCGCCTTCGACATGCCGACCCTCATGGGCCGCGACTCCGACGATCCCCGCTCGCTCGGCGAGGTCGGGCACTGCGGCGTCGCCATCGACTCCGCCGCCGACATGGAGGTCCTCTTCAAGGGCATCCCGCTCGGCGACGTCACGACGTCCATGACGATCAGCGGGCCCGCCGTGCCGGTCTTCTGCATGTACCTCGTCGCGGCCGAGCGCCAGGGCGTCGACCCGGCCGTCCTCAACGGCACGCTCCAGACCGACATCTTCAAGGAGTACATCGCGCAGAAGGAGTGGCTCTTCCAGCCCGAGCCGCACTTGCGCCTCATCGGCGACCTGATGGAGCACTGCGCGCGCGACATCCCCGCGTACAAGCCGCTCTCCGTCTCCGGGTACCACATCCGCGAGGCCGGGGCGACGGCCGCGCAGGAGCTCGCGTACACCCTCGCGGACGGCTTCGGGTACGTGGAACTGGGCCTCTCGCGCGGGCTCGACGTGGACGTCTTCGCGCCCGGCCTCTCCTTCTTCTTCGACGCGCACGTCGACTTCTTCGAGGAGATCGCCAAGTTCCGCGCCGCGCGCCGCATCTGGGCGCGGTGGCTTCGGGACGAGTACGGAGCGAAGACGGACAAGGCGCAGTGGCTGCGCTTCCACACGCAGACGGCGGGTGTCTCGCTGACGGCCCAGCAGCCGTACAACAACGTCGTACGCACGGCGGTGGAGGCCCTCGCCGCGGTGCTCGGCGGCACGAACTCCCTGCACACCAACGCCCTGGACGAGACCCTCGCCCTGCCGAGCGAGCAGGCCGCGGAGATCGCGCTCCGTACGCAGCAGGTGCTGATGGAGGAGACGGGCGTCGCGAACGTCGCCGACCCGCTGGGCGGCTCCTGGTACATCGAGCAGCTCACCGACCGCATCGAGGCCGAGGCGGAGAAGATCTTCGAGCAGATCAAGGAGCGGGGGCGGCGCGCTCAGCCGGACGGGCAGCACTCCATCGGCCCGATCACCTCGGGCATCCTGCGGGGCATCGAGGACGGCTGGTTCACCGGCGAGATCGCCGAGTCCGCCTTCCAGTACCAGCGGTCCCTGGAGAAGGGCGACAAGCGGGTCGTCGGCGTCAACTGCCACCACGGTTCGGTCACCGGTGACCTGGAGATCCTGCGGGTCAGCCACGAGGTGGAACGGGAGCAGGTCCGTGACCTCGCGGGGCGCAAGGGGCGACGGGACGACGCGCGGGTCCGCGCCTCTCTCGACGCGATGCTCGCGGCGGCGCGGGACGGGTCCAACATGATCGCCCCCATGCTGGAGGCGGCACGGGCGGAGGCGACGCTCGGGGAGATCTGCGGGGTCCTCCGGGAGGAGTGGGGGGTCTACGTGGAGCCGCCGGGGTTCTGAGGGCGGTGTCCCCTGCGGGTGGTGGGGGTTGCTCGCGCAGTTCCCCGCGCCCCTAAAAACCCCGCCCCCCCCGGCACCTGAAGAGGAACCTCCCGGCCCCGTTGTCCAGGGCCGCGAGGAACTACGCGCCCAGCCGCCAGCACCCGGGGGTTGCCAGGGGCGCGGGGAACTGCGCGAAAGCCCCCGCCACCCGGGGGTTCTCAGGGGCGCGGGGAACTGCGCGAAAGCCCCCACCGCCCGCAGGCAGGTACGAAGCCGCCCGGCCCGGGGGTTTTCAGGGGCGCGGGGAACTGCGCGAAAGCCCCCGCCGCCCGCAGGCGGGTACGAAGCCGCCCGGCCCGGGGGTTTTCAGGGGCGCGGGGAACTGCGCGACCAGCCACCACCCACCCGCAGGTGGGGGCGAACCAGGCAAACCGCCCCCGCCGCGGCGGGCGGCGCGAGTTAATAGGTTTAAGGCCCAGGGGCCAGGGCAGGCGCCAGCCCGGTCAACCACCCCCCGCCCCAGGAGACCCCGTGACCTCGACCGGCCACGCCCGCACCGCCGCCATCGCCATCGGAGCCGCCACCGCCACCGTCCTCGGCGCGCTGCTCATCGGCGGTTCCGGCGAGGTGAGTGCGAGCCCGCCGCCCGAGCCCAAGGTCCAGGACGACTTCGACTCCCTCGGCCCCGAGGTGCGCGCGGCGAAGCTCTCCGACGGACGGACCGCCCACTACTCCGACACCGGGGAGAAGGACGGCAAGCCCGTCCTCTTCATCGGCGGCACCGGCACCAGCGCCCGCGCCTCGCACATGACGGACTTCTTCCGCACGACCCGCGAGGACCTGGGCCTGCGCCTCATCTCCGTGGAGCGCAACGGCTTCGGCGACACCGCGTTCGACGAGAAGCTGGGCAAGGCCGACTTCGCGAAGGACGCCCTGGAGGTCCTGGACCGGCTCGGCGTGGACGACGTGTCGGTCGTCGCGATATCCGGCGGCGGCCCCTACGCCGCCGAGCTCGCCGCCCGCGCCCCCGAGCGGATCTCGCAGCTGCACCTGGCCGCCGCCCTGCCGCCCTACGGCACGAAGCCCGCCTACTGCGGCCTCTCCGACGACGCGCTCGCCGCCGCCGTGAAGGACCAGATCAAGGACCCGCGCAAGTGGTGGGCCTTCCCCGACGACAGCCCCGTGAAGTCGATCCCGGGCTTCGCCGACACGGCGTACGAGGAAGGCGCGCGCACCTACAACCAGCGCGGCCAGCAGGCCGACCCGGCGCCCCAGGTGCACGAGCAGAAGCTGTACTGCGGGCGTCCCGGCCCGGACCTGTCGAAGCTCGACGCCCCCGTCTACCTCTACGGCGGCAAGAAGGACACCACCGTGCCGCCCGCGACCCTGAAGGCGTGGCAGGAGGCGCTGCCGGACAAGGCGAAGGTGCGCTCGTACGCGGACTCCGGGCACGACGTGCAGTACCGGCACTGGGACCAGATCCTGGTCGACCTGGCCGGGCACGGGGACCGCACCGTGGTCTGCAAGGGCGACCACACCCGCGTCCTCGACGCCCGCGAGGCCGACCGGCTCGTCGCCAAGGACAAGGCCACGCTGGGCAGCTGCGCCTGGAACAAGAAGTAACCGGGCGGGCCCTCAGGACGCGGGCAGGGTGAGGCGGAACAGCGCGCCCCCGCCCGGCGCCCGTTCCGCCGAGAGTTCCGCCCCGTGCGCGTGCGCGATCTGGCGGGCCATCGCGAGGCCCAGGCCCGAGCCGGGCAGCGCGCGGGCCTTCTCCGCCCGGTAGAAGCGGTCGAAGACGTACGGCAGGTCCTCCTCCGCGATGCCGGGACCGTGGTCGCGCACGGTCAGTTCCGTGGCGCTCAGCGCGACCTCGACCGGCGCGCCGGGCGGGCTGAACTTGGCCGCGTTGTCGACGAGGTTGGTGAGCAGCCGGGACAGCCGCGCCGGTACGCCGGGCACGCTGAGCTCCGCCGCCTCCGGCGCCACCTGGAGCGTGAAGGGGATCGCGGGCCAGTGGCCGCGGGTCGCGTCCACCGTGTGGGCCGCCAGCGGGGCGAGCCGCACCTCTTCGAGCAGCGGCTGCGGCTCCGCGTCCCTGGCCAGCTCGATCAGGTCGTTGACGAGTCCGGTCACCTCGCGCAGCTGGCGGCCGATGGCGCCCGACGCCCGCTCGCGCTGGGCGTCCGTCAACCGGTCTGCCCTGGCGAGGAGTTCGGCGTTCGTGCGCAGCGCGGTCAGCGGGGTGCGCAGTTCGTGGGAGGCGTCGGCGACCAGTCGGCGGCGGGCCGCGACGGACTCCTCAAGTTCGGCGAGCATCGTGTTGAACGAGGTGGCCAGGCGGGTCACTTCGTCCTCACGGCCTTCGCGGCCGGGTGGCCCCGGCGGCAGTTCGATGCGGTGGCGGGCGTCACGCGTGGCCGCGATGCGCTCGGCGGTGGCCGTGAGGCGGGTGATCGGCGCCAGGCCGGTGCGCGAGACCCAGTAGCCGCCGACCGCGGAGAGCAGCACACCGGCGCCGCCGACGGCGGCCAGCAGGGACGCGGCCTGGCGCACGCCGCGCTCGGCGATGTCCGCGCGGAGGGCGACCTGCACGGCCTCGCCGTCCCTGCCGGACGTCGTGGTGTACATGCGGCCCGGTTTGCCGCCGGGGAGCGTGAAGTTCGAGTAGTACGGGGCCTGCCGGCCGGCGGCGACCGCGCGGGTCGGCCCGGTCACGGGCAGCAGATACGGCTTCGCAGGGTCGTCCGCCGGATCGCTGGGGACGATCTGCGAGCAGGCCGGCGCGCCCAGGAACCGGCACTCGCCCGTCATGACGCCGGGACTCTCGTCGCGGTGCTGCTGGATGGTGAGCGTCGCCGACTGGGCGAGGTTCTGGTCGAGCTGCTGGTACAGCTTGTAGCGGATCACGAAGAACGCGGCGGCGCACACCCCGACCGCCACCAGCGCCACGGCGGCCGCGGCCATCACCGCGAGACGGGTCCGCAGCGGCCTGCGGCGCCGCCACCGCGCGCCGAGCCTGCGCCGCGCGCTCACGGGGAGCCCAGCCGGTAGCCGACGCCGTGCACGGTGTGCACCAGGCGGGGCTCGCCGCCCGACTCCAGTTTCCGGCGCAGGTAACCCACGTACACGGCGAGGGAGTTGGAGTCGGGGCCGAAGTCGCGGCCCCACACCGCCTGCTGGATCAGGTCGCGCGGCAGGACCTGGCCCGCGTTGCGCAGGAGCAGTTCGAGCAGGACGGCCTCCGTGCGGCTGAACTCGACCCGGCGCCCGCCGCGGCGGCCGGTACGGGTCGTGGGGTCCAGGACGAGATCGCCGTACGAGAGGTCGTCGCCGTCGTCCGCGGCCCGCTCCGGCGTCGCGCGCCGCAACAGCGCCCGCACCCGGGCCACCAGCTCGTCGAGGGCGAACGGCTTGACCAGGTAGTCGTCGGCGCCCGCGTCCAGGCCGTCCACGCGCTCGCTCACCGAGTCCAGGGCGGTCAGGACGAGGACCGGGGTGCGGTCGCCCGCGGCGCGCAGCTGACGGCAGACCGCCAGGCCGTCCATGACCGGCATCAGCACGTCGAGGACCACTAGGTCCGGCTGCCAGCGCGCCACCGCCGTGAGCGCCCGGTGGCCGTCCGCCGCACCCCGCACGTGGTGGCCCTCGACCGTCAGGGCGTCCTCGACGGCGGCACGGACCTCGGGGTCGTCGTCGACGACGAGAATCCGGTGCGGCACCGTCCCGCCCGCGCCCGGCGGGCCGCCCTTGCTGGTCACGCTCGTGAAGCTCATGAACCAAAGGTGCCAAACGCGGCTCTTAAAACCCTCTTAGACCCTCGCGTGAAGCTCCACAGCCATGCGAACCTCTCTCTCCGTCGTGATCGGCGCGGGCGGCACCGGCGGGCACATCTATCCCGGCCTCGCCCTCGCCGACGCGCTGCGCCGGGCCGTGCCGGACGCGGTGATCTCCTTCGTCGGCACCGAGCGGGGCCTGGAGACCCGGCTGATACCGGACGCCGGGTACCGCCTCCACACCGTCGACATGATCCCCTTCGACCCGTCGCTCGGCGCCCGCCGCTATCTGCTGCCCGCCGCGCTGATGAAGTCGGGCGCCCAGTGCCGGAGCATCCTGCGCGGACAAGGTGCGCAGGTCGCCGTCGGCATGGGCGGCTATCCCAGCGCGCCCGTCATCGTCGGCGCCCGCATGGCGGGGCTGCCGAGCCTCATCCACGAGTCCAACGCCGTGCCGGGCCGCGCCAACCGGTTCGCTGCCCGGCTCACCCCGAACATCGCGGTCGCCTTCGACCGCAGCCGCGCGCACCTGCCGGGCGGCGAGCGGGCGCACACCACCGGGATGCCGATCGCGGCGCCGCTCGCCGCGCTCGACCGGGCGGCGCTGCGGGACGAGGCCCGGCGCGTGCTCGGGGTCCCGGCCGGAGCCCGCCTCGTCCTCTTCAACGGCGGCAGCCTCGGCGCGGCCCGCCTCACGGAGGCGGCCGTCGGTCTCGCGGCGCGCTGGCGGGACCGCGGGGACGTCCATCTCCTCATCAAGACCGGCCCCGCGGCCCTGGAGGAGACGCGGGCCAGGCTCGCCGCCGGAGGCGGTGACGCCGTCGCCCGCGCCGTCCCCTACCTCGACCGCATGGACCTCTCCTACGCCGCCGCCGACCTCGTCGTCTGCCGCGCGGGCTCGGCGACCGTCGCCGAACTGGCCGCCACCGGCGTCCCCGCCGTCCTCGTGCCCTACCCGCACGCGCCCGGCGACCACCAGACCCACAACGCCCGGGTCCTGTCCGACGCGGGCGCGGGCCTTCTCCTGCCCGACGCGGAGACCACCGCGGACCGCCTCGTGCGGCTCATCGGCCCGCTGCTCGCCGACCCGGTGCGGCTCGCCGCGATGACCGGCGCCGCGGACCCGGGCCCGCACGCCCGCGCCGCCGACCTGCTCGCCGAGCGGGTCCTGCACCTCGCCCACACCTCATCCGATCTGGAGTACGCGTGAACACGACTTCCACCCCCTTCTCCTGGCAGGACCGCACCGTCCTCGTCACCGGCGCCGAGGGCTTCATCGGCTCGACGCTCGTCGACCTGCTCCTCGAAGCGGGCGCGAAGGTCCGCGCGTTCGTGCACTACAAGCCGTACGCGGAGAAGGGCCACCTCGCCCATCTCCTCGGCGACCCGCGGGTCGAGATGCTCGCCGGGGACGTGCGGGACGCGGGGCGCGTGATGGACGCGGTCGCCGGGTGCGACACGGTCTTCCACCTCGCCGCGCTGATCGGCATCCCGTACTCGTACGACTCCCCGGGCGCGTACGTCCAGACGAACGTGGTCGGCACGGAGAACGTCGCGGAGGCGTGCAGGCGGCACTCCGTGCGGCGCCTCGTCCACACCTCCACGAGCGAGGTGTACGGGACCGCGCTGACGGCGCCGATCGCCGAGACGCACCCGCTGCAGCCGCAGTCGCCGTACTCCGCGTCGAAGATCGGCGCCGACATGATGGCGCTCTCGCACTGGCACGCCTTCGAGCTGCCGGTGACGGTGGTGCGGCCCTTCAACACGTACGGCCCGCGGCAGTCGGCCCGCGCTGTCATCCCCACGGTCCTCGCCCAACTGCACGCGGGCGCCCGGGAGATCAAGCTGGGGTCGCTGACGCCCACGCGGGACTTCACGTACGTGACGGACACGGCGCGTGGGTTCATGGCGGTGGCGGTCGCCGACCGGGCGCTCGGCCACGCGGTCAACCTCGGTGTGGGGCAGGAGATCTCCATCGGCGACCTCGCCGGGGCGCTGATCGCGGCGTCCGGGCGGGAGGCGTCCGTGGTCGTCGACCCCGCGCGGCTCCGCCCCTCCGGGAGCGAGGTCGAGCGGCTTCTCTCGGACAACTCCCGGGCGCGGGAGTGGGCCGGGTGGGCCCCGGCCGTCTCTCTTGAGGAAGGGCTGAAGCTGACCTCGGCGTGGGTCGCCGAGAACCTGCGCCTGTTCGCTCCTGAGCGGTATCAGGTCTGACTTTTGGCCGCGGGCCGGTGGGGGCTGGTCGGCAGTTCCCCGCGCCCCTGACCGGACCGTGCCTGCGTCACCCGCTCAGGGCTGTGTCGCGGCCGCCGCCAGGCCCCCCAGGAGCAGGCGGGTGAACCGCTGGGCCCACTCCTCGTCCACCGGTTCCGCGCTGACCAGGGCGCGGTGGACCACCGCGCCGGCGATGACGTCGAAGATGAGGTCGGCGGTGTGGGACGCGGAGAGCGCGTCGGGTTCGGCGGGGAGCTCGCCGCGCGCCTGCGCCCGTTCCCGCCCCGCGAGGACCAGGCGTTTCTGGCGGTCGACGATGGAGGCGCGGATGCGGTCACGCAGCGGCTCGTCCGTCGTCGACTCCGCCACCACCGCCATCAGCGCCGTCTTCGTCTCGGGGCGCCCGAGCAGGACCGCGAACTGAAGGACGACGCCCTCGATGTCGGCGGCCAGGCTGCCCCGGTCGGGGAGTTCCAGTTCATCGAAGAGTTCCGCCACCGCGTCGACGACCAGCTCGCTCTTGCCCGCCCAGCGCCGGTACAGGGTCGTCTTGGCGACGCCCGCGCGCGTGGCGACGGCGCCGAGCGTCAGCCTGGACCAGCCCAGCTCGACGAGGCCCTGCCGGGTCGCCTCCAGGATCGCGGCGTCGGCGGTCGCGCTGCGGGGGCGGCCGCCGGTGCGGGCGGCAGGGGTGGAGGACGTCGTACGGCTCTGCATGGCGGCGACCATACCGGTCAGTACGTCGCCGTTCGGGGTGCCGAGTGAGGGAGATCACCGGAAGGGGCCTCCCCAGCCCCGGGAGGGGACAGTTACGCTACGACCCGTAGCGAAAGCCGCGAGCGAAAGCCGTGAGCGAACGCCACGAGCGACAACCACGCAGCACGACCACCGGCCCGGGGTGGGGACCCTGGGCCCGACGACCGGTCCGCCGGTCTCCACAGGGCCTCGAACCGCGGCGCCCCTGACCCCGCAATCCGGCGGGAGGTCATGGACGGGCGCGGTTCCCGCACGGGTTGGGGGAGGATGTACTCATGCAGCCACGGAACATGTCCATGAGCGGAGTCGTCGACCTCGCCGCGGTGAAGGCGGCCCAGGAGGCCAAGGCGAAGGCGGAGCAGGCGCGCGCCGACGCGGCGCGGCAGGGCGGGGGCGCGGCGGGCGCCGCGATCTCCCCGGCCTCCCTCGTCATCGATGTCGACGAGGCGGGCTTCGAGAGCGAGGTCCTGCAGCGCTCCACCGAGGTCCCTGTCGTCATCGACTTCTGGGCCGAGTGGTGCGAGCCGTGCAAGCAGCTGAGCCCCCTTCTGGAGCGGCTCGCGCAGGAGTACAACGGCCGTTTCCTCCTTGCCAAGATCGATGTCGACGCGAACCAGATGCTGATGCAGCAGTTCGGGGTCCAGGGGATCCCGGCTGTCTTCGCGGTGGTGGCCGGACAGGCCCTGCCCCTCTTCCAGGGCGCCGCCCCCGAGGCACAGATCCGCCAGACCCTGGACCAGCTCATCCAGGTCGGCGAGGAGCGCTTCGGTCTGACCGGCCTCGTGGTCGACGCCGACGCCGATGCCCAGGGCCAGCAGGCCCCCGCGCCCGCCGAGGTGCCGGCCGGTCCTTACGACGCCCTGCTCGAAGCGGCCGTACAGGCGCTGGACGCGGGCGACTTGAGCGGTGCCGTACAGGCGTACAGGAACGTGCTCAGCGACGATCCGGCCAACACGGAGGCCAAGCTCGGGCTCGCGCAGGCCGAGTTGCTCCAGCGCGTCCAGGGTCTCGACCCGCAGGCGGTCCGCAAGGACGCCGCCGACAGGCCGGCGGATGTGCAGGCCCAGATCGCCGCGGCCGACCTGGATCTGGTGGGCGGCCATGTCGAGGACGCCTTCGGGCGGCTCATCGACACGGTGCGCCGCACGGCGGGCGACGACCGGGACGCCGCGCGGGTGCGGCTCCTCGAACTCTTCGAGGTCGTCGGCGGCGAGGACCCGCGGGTGACATCGGCGCGCACGGCGCTCGCCCGGGTGCTCTTCTGACCCGTCCGCCCCACCCCGGCCGGTTCCCGTACCGGCCCCTCCGGCCGACCTGCCCCTAAACGCGGGGCGTTGTGATGTCGGAGTGAAAAGTCTGTTCCCGAGGCACCACAGTGGCCGCGCTTTACCAAAACTTGGTAAACGCGGCCACTGTTACTTGGAGTAAGACATCGGCTTCCCTCTGAGTGGATACGCCCGATGATGCACCGTTCTGCACCGCCGCTCTGAGGCACCGTCTGTGGCCGACCGATACCGGGCGGTCGCGCTTCGGTTATCCGGCCGTTACTAGCGAGTAACGAACCCCCTTGTGCGGGGGCCGAGAATGCACCACGATCGGCCACGCTCGGTCCGTCGACCCGCAGCCCGAAAGCCAGTCGGGAGCGGGCCTTTCGGGTCCCCACCGAGCAGGCCGGTGACGCCGTCGCCGGTCTGGACAGGGGGGTCTCTGCCGTTCCCGGCAGGGCCTGTCCGTGAGGTTGTGCGTGATGCGTCAGGCGCGACCAGTGGTTGTCGCTCGGGGGTGATCGCCGGTGAACGTGGTGCGGTTGCGCGCCTCCGATGCGGGCGCTCTCCTTCCCGAGGACGTAGCACTTCTCCCATCCCTGCCCGGCTGAGCCGCCCGAAAGGGAGCAGTCAGGGCCGGAGATGTACGTCCGAGAAGGAGGAAAGTCATGGAATCTGTGGCTCGTGGCGGAACCAGATGGAAGCGGTTCGCCGTAGTCATGGTGCCGAGCGTCGCGGCTACCGCCGCGATAGGTGTCGCCCTCTCGCAGGGCGCGCTCGCGGCATCGTTCAGCGTGTCCGGCCAGTCGTTCAAGGTCTCGGCCGACAAGCTCGACGGCCGTGGAATGGTCCAGTACGGCGGTGTTGACGTCGGCGTCGACATGGAGGGCAAGAAGGCCGCCCACCCCGTGTCGGTCTCGGCGTTCAAGAAGGCCAAGATCACCAACATGTGCCAGTCCGTCGTGACGCACATCCCGGTGCTCGGCGATGTCACGCTCCAGCTGAACGCGGGCGGCGGCAAGACGCCCGTCGAGGCCAAGAACCTGTACATCGACGTGGCGCAGCTCGATGCCGACGCCGAGTTCAGGAACATCAACATCGGTGTCGCGGCCGGGTCCTCCACCAAGGGCCCCGGCATGAAGGGCGGCAAGGAGCAGGCGAACCCGAACGGTTTCGCCCAGGAAGCCGACCGCGCCATCCTCAAGGACATCGAGCAGACGGCCTGGGCGACCAGCGCGGGCACCTTCAAGCTCAGCGGCCTCAACATGAAGCTGCACAAGGGCAAGAAGGAGTGCTTCTAGCACCCGCTTGAGCACTCGCTGAGTCCTTGACCCGCCGGCCCGTCAGGGCGGGCACGGGACAGCGACTGGCCCGGCGGGCGCGGAGATCCACTCTCCCGCCCGCCACCACAGAGCTTCACCGAATTCACGTACCGCCGGTTCCAAGGAGCTGTTTTCCCATGAGCGCCAAGTCACCGGGGCCGAACGAACACTTCCTCACGGTCTACCGCAGGAAGTTCCGGGCCTGGCGGGGCTCCCGCCCGTTCTGGGCAGGCCTCCTCACCATCCTTGGCGGCGTGCCGATCGCCTACCTGCCCTACGGCAACATCAAGCTCGGCAACCTGACGCTCGCCCTGGCCACGACGGCGGGAGCGGGTTCGCTGATCATCGGCGTACTCCTGATGGTGCTCGGTCTGACCATGTGGTTCCAGGTGCACACCCGGGTCTTCGCGGGCGTCGCGGCGATCCTGCTCGCCCTGGTCTCCCTGGTCGTCTCCAACATCGGCGGCTTCCTCATCGGCTTCCTGCTCGCGCTGATCGGCGGCGCCCTCGGTATCGCCTGGGGCGAGCCCGGGAGCGTACCCGCGAAGGGCGCGAAGGGGCGCACGGAGAAGGAGCCCCAGCCCGCGGTCGCGGGCGGTGTGGACGGTGCGAGCGCTACCGACGATCTGTCAGGAACGAGCCCGGTGGACGGGACGAACGGGAGGCACCGTGCAGGCTGACGAGGTGCACCACGAGGACTCCGCGGGGGAGTCCCGTGCGAGATCCGGGCCGCGTCACGCGGCCCCCAGGAAGCCGCTGCTCACCCGTCTGCAGATGCCCGCGGGCAAGGCGATAGCCCTCGCGGCCATGCCGAGTGCGGTGCTCATGGGGATGGGCCTGACCCCGACGCTCGCGCAGGCGAAGCCGGGCATCCCCAAGAACCCCTTCCAGGACGGCCCGTGTGTCACGGCGCCGGACGACGCGTCCAAGGATGTCGAGAAGGAAGCGAAGGACGCGAAGGACGCGAAGGACGCCGAGGACGCCAAGAAGAAGGCCGAGCAGGACGAGGCGGGCCAGGGGAAGACGGGCAAGGGGGAGACGGGCAAGGACTCCACCGGGCCGACGCCCCCCGCCTCCGGGACGGAAGCCGGGTCCGAGGCCGGGTCCGGGGCCGGCTCCGGTGACAAGGCGGGCTCGGACGAGGCCGGTTCGGACAAGGCCGGTACGGGCGACAAGGACACGGACGAGAAGCCCGAGCCGGACCCCGCGCCCTCCGAGACCAAGAACCCCTGGGACCCGCTGGGTGTGGGCGACGCGCTCAAGGACGTCTTCACGCCCGACGACAAGGAGTCCCCGAGCCCGACGCCGACCCCCTCCGCCTCGGACGAGACCAAGTCCCCCGAGGACAGGGCGAAGGACACGGCGAAGGACACCGTCAAGGACACGACGGACAAGGTCACCGAGCCTGTCGAGGACGCAGAGGACGCCGAGGACGCCGAGGACACGGTCGACCAGGCCGAGGACGAGGCCGGCGACCCCGAGGACAAGGCCGACGACGCCGAGGGAGCCGAGGCCACGGACCCGATGGCGCCGGACGCGAACGGCAAGAAGCCGTTCCCGTGCGTGGTCGAGAAGAAGGTCGACGGCGACGCCGAGCAGACGCCCGTGCCGATCCCGGACGACCCGTGGGAGCTGGAGGCCAGTTCCCTGCTCCTCAAGGGCCTCGACTACAAGGGCGTCGTGAACCTGACGACGGCCGGCGGCAAGAAGAAGCAGGCCCTGAAGTTCACCGTCGACAACGGCACGGACATCGGCGACCTGCACCAGATCGCCCCGGGCCCCGACGGCTCGAAGTACCACATCAGGGCGGACGAGGGCTCCACGTCCACGATCCGCGACGGGCAGACGATCATGTACACGGAGCGGCTGCAGGGCAACCTGTTCGGGCTGATCCCGATCGTCTTCGACCCCGAGCACCCGCCGCCGCTGAACGTCCCCATCGCGTACTTCACCAAGGTGAAGGTCCTCCAGGCGGCCCAGTTCGGCGGAACCCTGAAGGTGCCGGGCCTGGAGCAGACGATCACCCGCTGACGCCTGACGCCTGACGCCTGACGCCTGACGCCTGACGCCTGACGCCTGACGCCTGACGCCTGACGTCTGACGCCTGACGGCCGACGGGTGGCCGGACATACGGCGAGGGCGCCCCCTCAACCAGGGGGCGCCCTCGCCGTATCCGTGCGTGCGGACCGACGGACCGACGTCAGTCGCGCTCGCCGCCGCCCAGGTGGTGCACCCGGACCATGTTGGTGGTGCCGGGGACGCCGGGGGGCGAACCGGCGGTGATGACGACCGTGTCGCCGTCGTTGAAGCGGTTCAGCTTGATCAGCTCGGCGTCGACGAGCTCGACCATCGCGTCGGTGTTGTCGACGTGCGGCACGACGTAGGTGTCCACGCCCCAGCTCAGCGTGAGCTGGTTGCGGGTCGCCTCGTCCGTGGTGAAGGCCAGGATCGGCTGGGCCGCGCGGTAGCGGGAGAGGCGGCGGGCCGTGTCGCCGGACTGGGTGAAGGCGACCAGGGCCTTGCCGCCCAGGAAGTCGGCGATCTCGGCGGCGGCACGGGCCACCGAACCACCCTGCGTGCGCGGCTTCTTGCCCGGCACGAGCGGCTGCAGCCCCTTGGAGAGCAGCTCCTCCTCGGCCGCGGTGACGATCTTCGACATCGTCTTGACGGTCTCGATCGGGTACGCGCCGACGCTCGACTCGGCCGACAGCATGACCGCGTCGGCACCGTCCAGGATGGCGTTGGCGACGTCGGACGCCTCGGCGCGCGTGGGACGCGAGTTGGTGATCATCGACTCCATCATCTGGGTCGCGACGATCACCGGCTTGGCGTTGCGGCGGCACATCTCCACGAGGCGCTTCTGCACCATCGGGACCTTCTCGAGCGGATACTCGACGGCCAGGTCGCCACGGGCCACCATCACGGCGTCGAACGCCGCGACGACGCCCTCCATGTTGGCGACCGCCTGCGGCTTCTCCACCTTGGCGATGACGGGGACCCGGCGGCCCTCCTCGTCCATCACCTTGTGGACGTCCTTGACGTCGTTGGCGTCGCGCACGAAGGACAGGGCGACCATGTCGCAGCCCATCTTCAGGGCGAAGCGGAGGTCGTCGATGTCCTTCTCGGACAGCGCGGGCACGTTCACGGCCGCGCCGGGCAAGTTGATGCCCTTGTGGTCGGAGATGACACCGCCCTCGACGACGATCGTCTTCACGCGCGGGCCGTCCACCTCGACGACGCGCAGCTCGACGTTGCCGTCGTTGATGAGGATCTGGTCGCCCTTGGAGACGTCGCCGGGCAGACCCTTGTAGGTCGTGCCGCAGATCGACTTGTCGCCCGGGACGTCCTCGGTGGTGATGGTGAACTCGTCACCGCGCACCAGCTCGACGGGGCCCTCGGCGAAGGTCTCCAGGCGGATCTTCGGGCCCTGGAGGTCGGCGAGGACACCGATGGCGCGGCCGGTCTTCGCGGCGGCGGCACGGACGCGGTCGTACCGCCCCTGGTGCTCGGCGTGCGTGCCGTGGCTGAAGTTGAATCGGGCCACGTTCATGCCGGCCTCGATCAGCGAGACAAGCTGCTCTTCGGAGTCGACGGCGGGGCCCAGCGTGCAGACGATTTTGGAACGGCGCATGGGGCGATCCTATCGGTTTGTTTCGCTACGGAATATTCCGTCTGGTGGAATCTACAAATGGGCGGATGTCCGCTCAGGCGTTGCGGTAGTCGATGCGTTCACCGGCACGTTCATCGGCACGTTCACCGACGTGTTCACCGACGCGTTCATCGACGCGTTCATCGACCAATGCGTACGTCTGGGTGGCGATCTCCAATTCTTCGTCCGTCGGCACCACGGCGACGGCGACGCGCGCGTACTCCGGCGAAATCAGCCGCGCTTCGTCGGAACGTACGGAATTCAGCGCGCCGTCGACCGCGAGCCCCAGCTCTTCGAGGCCCGCCACCGCTGCCTCCCGCACCGGAGCGGCGTTCTCGCCGACCCCCGCCGTGAACGCGACGGCGTCGACCCGCCCGAGAACCGCGTAATAGGCGCCGATGTACTTCTTCAGACGGTGTACGTAGATGTCGAAGGCGAGTGCCGCCTCTTCGTCACCCTCGTCCACACGACGGCGGATCTCCCGCATGTCATTGTCACCGCAGAGCCCGATCAGACCGCTTTTCTTGTTGAGCAGCACGTCGATCTCGTCGATCGACATTCCGCCCACCCGGGCCAGATGGAAAATGACCGCGGGGTCCATGTCACCCGAGCGGGTACCCATCACGAGCCCCTCCAGTGGCGTCAGCCCCATCGAGGTGTCCACGCACTGTCCGCCGCGCACCGCGCTCGCCGACGCGCCGTTGCCCAGGTGCAGCACGATGACGTTCACGTCCTCGGGCGCCTTGCCGAGCAGTTGCGCGGTCCGGCGCGAGACGTACGCGTGGGACGTGCCGTGGAAGCCGTAGCGCCGCACGCGGTGCTCGTCGGCGGTCCGCACGTCGATCGCGTAGCGCGCCGCGGACTCCGGCATCGTCGTGTGGAACGCGGTGTCGAAGACGGCGACCTGGGGCAGGTCGGGGCGCAGGGCCTGGGCGGTGCGGATGCCGGTGATGTTCGCCGGATTGTGCAGCGGGGCCACCGGCACGAGCCGCTGGATCTCCGTCAGCACCTCATCGGTGATCACCGTCGGCTCGGTGAATCTCAGGCCGCCGTGCACCACCCGGTGGCCGATCGCGGCCAGCTCGGGGGAGTCGAGGCCGAGCCCGTCGGCGGCCAGTTCCCCGGCGACGGCCTTCAGCGCCGCCTCGTGGTCGGCGATCGGCTCCTCGCGCTCACGGGACTCGGCGCCGCCGCCGGTCAGCGGGGTGTGCTTGAGCCGGGAGGTCTCCTCGCCGATCCGCTCGACCAGGCCGACGGCGAGGCGTGAGCTGTCGCGCATGTCGAGCAGCTGGTACTTCACCGACGAGGAGCCGGAGTTGAGGACGAGTACGCGAGTGGCGGTCACGGAATGCAGCACTTTCTTGTGGGGGTCAGCTGGTGCCCGGCGTCTGGGCCTGGGACTGGATCGCCGTGATGGCGACGGTGTTGACGATGTCCTGGACGAGCGCGCCCCGGGACAGGTCGTTGACCGGCTTGCGCAGGCCCTGGAGGACCGGGCCGACGGCGATCGCGCCGGCCGAGCGCTGCACGGCCTTGTACGTGTTGTTGCCGGTGTTCAGGTCGGGGAAGATCAGCACGCTGGCCTGGCCCGCGACGTCCGAGTCGGGCAGCTTGGTGGCCGCGACCGACGGCTCCACGGCGGCGTCGTACTGGATCGGCCCCTCGATCTTCAGGTCGGAGCGCTGCTCGCGCACCAGCTCGGTCGCCTCGCGCACCTTGTCGACGTCCGCGCCCGTGCCGGACGTGCCCGTCGAGTACGAGAGCATCGCGATCCGCGGCTCGACCCCGAACTGCCCGGCGGTGGTCGCCGACTGCACGGCGATGTCCGCGAGCTGCGGGGCGTTCGGGTCCGGGTTGACCGCGCAGTCGCCGTACACGAGCACCTTGTCGGCGAGACACATGAAGAAGACGGAGGAGACGATCGAAGCGTCCGGCTTGGTCTTGATGATCTCGAAGGCCGGGCGGATGGTCGCCGCCGTGGAGTGCACCGAGCCCGACACCATGCCGTCGGCGAGGCCCTCCTGGACCATCAGCGTGCCGAAGTAGTTCACATCGGCCACCACGTCGTACGCGAGCTCCACGGTGACGCCCTTGTGGGCGCGCAGCTCGGCGTACTTGGCGGCGAAGCGGTCCCGCAGCTCGGAGGTGTGCGGGTCGATGAGCTCGGAGTCGGCGAGGTCCACGCCGAGGTCGGCGGCCTTCTTGCGGATCTGCTCGACCGGGCCGAGCAGCGTCAGGTCGCAGACGCCGCGGCGCAGGAGCACGTCGGCGGCGCGCAGCACCCGCTCCTCGGTGCCCTCGGGCAGCACGACGCGACGCCGGTCGGCGCGGGCCCGCTCCAGGAGCTTGTGCTCGAACATCATCGGCGTGAGGCGGTCGCTGGAGGGCGCGGAGACGCGCTCGAGGAGGGCCGCGGTGTCGACGTACCGCTCGAAGAGGCCGAGTGCGGTCTCCGCCTTGCGGGGTGTCGCCGCGTTCAGCTTCCCCTCCAGCGCGAACAGCTCGGCCGCCGTGGGGAAGGAGCCGCCGGAGACCGCGACCACCGGGGTGCCGGGCGCGAGGCGGTCGGCGAGGGTGAGGATCTCCTGCCCCGGCTGCTCGTTCAGGGTCAGAAGGACGCCCGCGATGGGCGGCGTACCGGCGCTGTGCGCGGCGAGTGAGCCCACCACGAGGTCGGCGCGGTCGCCGGGGGTGACCACGAGGCAGCCCGGTGTCAGGGCGTTCAGGAAGTTCGGCAGCATGGCGCCGCCGAAGACGAAGTCCAGGGCGTCGCGCGCGAGCCCCGAGTCGTCGCCGAGCAGCACGCGGCCGCCGAGCGCGTGGGTGATCTGCGCGACCGTCGGCGCGGAGAGCGCGGCCTCGTCCGGCAGGACGTAGCAGGGCACGGGGAGGCGGGCCTTCAGGGGGGCGTGGATCTCGTCGCGGTCGGCGGGGGCCACCCGGTTGGTGATCATGGCGAGGACGTCGCAGCCGAGCGAGTCGTACGCGCGGTAGGCGTTGCGCGTCTCGGCGCGCACCGACTCGGCGGTCTGGTTCTTGCCGCCGACCACGGGGAGCACGGAGGCGCCGAACTCGTTGGCGAGCCGTGCGTTCAGCGCGAGCTCGTCGGGCAGCTGGGTGTCGGCGAAATCGGTGCCGAGCACGAGGACGACCTCATAGTCCCTCGCGACCCGGTGGAACCGGTCGACGAGCTGCGAGACCAGTTCGTCGGTGCCCTGCTCGGCCTGGAGCGCGGACGCCTCGTAGTAGTCCATGCCGTAGACGGTGGCGGCGTCCTGCGAGAGGCGGTAGCGGGCCCGCAGCAGGTCGAAGAGGCGGTCCGGGCCGTCATGCACGAGCGGACGGAAGACGCCCACCCGGTCGACCTGGCGGGTGAGGAGCTCCATGACTCCCAGTTCGACGACCTGGCGACCGTCGCCCCGGTCGATCCCGGTCACGTACACGCTGCGCGTCACGCGTGCTCTCCCCTTCTTCCCTGCCTGCCGGGTCTGTCGGGTACCCGGCCGAGCTGGACAAATTACCTGATATCGCGGCTGTGCCCTCTTGACAATACCTCTGCGGCTGGCTAGGTCGCCCCCGGACGAAAGACCCGGCGCGACGGGTCACCAGTGCCCCTGCCCGCGGATCGGACAGGCATCCGTCGGACAGGTGTGAGCGGCGACCCCCTCCCGGCCGTGGAACAATCGGACCGGCTCACAAGTACCAATAGCGAGCAGGAGACACAGCGCGATGCGTATCGGAATTCTCACCGCGGGCGGCGACTGCCCCGGCCTCAACGCAGTGATCCGGTCGGTCGTGCACCGCGCCGTGACGCACTACGGCGACGAGGTCATCGGCTTCGAGGACGGCTACGCGGGCCTGCTCGACGGGCGCTACCGCCCCCTCGACCTGAACGCCGTCAGCGGCATCCTGGCCCGTGGCGGCACCATCCTCGGCTCGTCCCGGCTGGAGCGCGACCGCTTCCGCGCCGCTTGTGACGACGCCAAGGTGCTGATCGAGAAGAGCGGCTTCGACGCGCTCATCCCGATCGGCGGCGAGGGCACGCTCACGGCGGCGGGCATGCTGGCCGACGCGGGCGTGCCGGTCGTCGGCGTCCCGAAGACCATCGACAACGACATCTCCTCCACGGACCGCACCTTCGGCTTCGACACGGCCGTCGGCGTCGCCACGGAGGCGATGGACCGCCTGAAGACGACCGCGGAGTCCCACCAGCGCGTGATGGTGGTGGAGGTCATGGGCCGCCACGCGGGCTGGATCGCCCTGGAGTCCGGCATGGCCGGCGGCGCGCACGGCATCTGCCTGCCCGAGCGCCCCTTCGACCCCGCCGACCTGGTCGCCCTCGTCGAGGAGCGGTTCGCGCGCGGCAAGAAGTTCGCGGTGATCTGCGTCGCGGAGGGCGCGCACCCGCTGGACGGCACGATGAACTACGGCAAGGGCGCGATCGACCAGTTCGGTCACGAGCGCTTCCAGGGCATCGGCACGGCGCTCGCGTACGAGCTGGAGGCCCGCCTCGGCAAGGAGGCCAAGCCGGTCATCCTCGGCCACGTCCAGCGCGGCGGCACCCCCACGGCGTACGACCGCGTCCTCGCGACCCGCTTCGGGTGGCACGCGGTGGAGGCGGTGCACCGCGGCGAGTACGGCAAGATGACCGCGCTGCGCGGCACGGACATCACGATGGTGCCGCTCGCGGAGGCGGTCACGGAGCTGAAGACGGTCCCGAAGGACCGGATGGACGAGGCGGAGTCGGTCTTCTAGCGGTTCATCGGCGGTGGCCTGGCCGACGGCGGTGGCGTGCCGGGCGGGTGAGGTCCGGCCGCTGCCGCGGAGCGGGCTCCTGGTGATGCTCAGGTCCGGCCGCTGCCTGGGGCCGGGCTCCTGGTGATGGTCAGGTTCAGGTCCGGCCGCTGCCGCGGGCCAGCGCCCAGAAGTGCTCCAGGACCCGCTCCAGGAAGTCCCGCCCGGCTTCCCCGGACGCGTCCGAACCGGCGCCGCCGCCCCAGCTCAGCGTCCGCGCCATCCGCGACTGATAGTCCTCGTGCATCTGCCGCAGCACGTCCTCGACGTGCCGCTTCTCCAGGGGCAGCAGCTTGCTGACGGGCCGCACATACCCCTGCCACCGGGTGGTGACGGCGCTGCGCAGCAACTCGGCGAGGGGCTCCGCTCGCCCCGTGACGGTGACGAAGTCGGGCACGGAGAGCTGAAGGGTCCGGGCGAGGGCCTCGGACTGCCGTTCGTTCCCGCGCCAGGTGTCGGTCTCCTCCATGCGCAGATACGCCTGGATCTCCACGCCGGCCTGCCGGGCGACGTCCTCCGGTGCGAGCCCGCGGGCGACCCGGTGCTCGCGCAGGGTCCGCGCGGCCCCCATGAGCTCCCCGGGCGAGCACCACAGGGTCGCGGCGAGCGCGGTGAGCTCGGCGGCCGTGGGCGAGGAGAGCCCGCGCTCCCAGGAGGCGATGGTGTCGGCGGTGATGTACGTGAGTCCGTAACTGGCCCGCAGCCCATAGGCGACGTGCCCGTGCGCCATCCCCAGCGCCTCCCGCAGGCGCCGGGCGGCGGGAAAGTTGAACGGGGGCGTGGGCTGGTGCGGCGGCGGCGACTGTCCGGCTTGGCTCGGTTGCACGGGCACACGGTAGGCCCCTGTGGGGGTGGTGACTACGGTGTGTTTCTACGAGGTTGCGGATTGGTGGGAAGGTACGGGCTTCGGGGTGGGGCCCGTACGGTTCATTTCTGGGCGTCGGACAGCAGTTTGCGGAGGTGCTTGACCTCTTCCACAAGTCGGGGGACCGCTTCTCGGGCCATGGCGATGAACGCCGCATTCTCGTCCCACCGGCTGTCCGCGCAGTCAACATACCGGGGGCTCTGCACGAGCGTCGCAGCGATCATCTCGCCCTCGTCGAAGGCGGGCCATCGTTCTCCGCCCCCGGTGTCCTCCACCGTGCTGACCGCAACGAGGTTCATCGCGTGATCGTCGTCCAGATTCCTGACGTACCAGGGGCCGGGTGTGGCCGCCGCGCACATCTCCATGATCTCTTCAAGGTCCACGTCGGGGGTGCCGTTGATATCGCGCATGATGGTATTCCTTTGGTGTGCTGACTCAGTACCGTTCAGTCGTGTATCCGAGTCTTTCCGCATTCTGATAGAACTTCTTGTCGTTCGTGATGAGCGGGAGGCCTTCCTGCGCTGCTGAATGCAGGACGGAAGCGTCATCGTCCTTGATCATGGGGTTGAACGATTTCCCCTTCCACATTGCCTTCAGTCTGCCCTGGATGTCCGCTACGCCCTCCGGTGTGGATTCTGGCCCCATGCGGCCTCCACGATCCGATAGCCACTTGCTGATGGCCTGTGGGTCGTGGCCCCCTTCGATCAGCTCGCGATGAGCCTGCGGTGACAGTACTGGTGAACGTCCGGCCAGAGCGGCATCCACGTCTGCGGTCCTGGACCCATTGAGGGCATCGATCATCGGGTTCGTGTCGACAGCGGCGTAGGGGGAAAGGCCGAGGGGGTCGGTCCACCGATGTGGGTTCGTCACGTAGGTGACCGGGTTCGGGGCCGGCGAGATGCCCAACGGGTCCGGAGATATATAGCGGGCCGTAGCAGGGTCATAGTGCCGGAAGTAGTTGTAGTGGAATCCTGTTTCGAGGTCGTCGTACTGGCCGGGAAATCGTAGCGGAATAAAGGCCGTGGAACCGACTCCCCAGGCCAGCTTGCCCCAGAGTGTGAACCGAGCCTGCCAGGCGACGCAGCCATCTTCGGCCAGCAGTTCATTCGGCATTCCGGCCACATTCGTGACGATCGCGAAAAAACGAGAATCTATTTCCTGCTGTGGTGTACCGACTGCGGTGATGCGTTCAGTCTGGGCTACGGGGTGGAGGCCGTCGTGGTTCCATGTCAGGCTCACCAACTGTGGGCGTTGGTGGTGACGAGTGGTCTGCTCGCAGAGAAAGGAACCGTCCCAGACGAATGTGGTCTCCTCCAGGACGGTGACGCCGTCTGTGGCCAACCGCTGCTTGGCGGTGCGGCGCCCCAGGGGATCGTAGCGGTATCGCCAGCAGGCGCCGTCGGGTGTCACTGTGCCGATCAGACGATCCTCGGCATCCCATTCGTACCGCCATGTGTCAGGTTTGCGGGACAGGCGAGTGACTTGTCGCAGCAGCACACGGCCCAAGGCGTCATATTCGTAACGCGTCTTCCCTGCTCGCGTGATGCGTGTACCCGTGTACTCCCGGCTTCCCGCTGCCGAAAGGTCCGGATGGGCGCCCGTCCAGTCGGCAGCCGTCTGGTTGCCCGCCGGATCATAGTCGTAGTACTCCGTCCAATTCCGTGCGCACACGGTTCTGACGCGGCCCATCGCATCCAACTCGAAGGAGCGTGTGCCATGAGATCGGTCGTGGAGCCGGACCAGATCACCACCGGGCCGATACGTGTACGTATGGAGCGCTTCACTTGGCCGGTCGGGTGTCGCCAGATGCTGTGAAGTGAGACGGCCCACCTCATCGAACCGGTTCGCCAACTGCGCGTAGCCGTCGATATGGCGGCAGATTTCTTGGCCTGCCTTGTCGCGGTCGAACCGGATGGCATGGCCGGACGTAGTCAACTCGATTTGGTTGCCCGCGGCGTCGTACGCCTGGGTGGTGACGGCCCCTGATGGTGTGGTTCGACGTATGCGCTGTCCCAGGGCGTTGTATTCGTTGTTGAGGGAACGGCCGTCAACTCTTTCCTCGATGACGCGTCCCGCGCGGTCACGCCGGAACGTGATCTCGGATTCGCTTCCGATGACGCGTGCGAGTTCACCGCTTTCGTCGTAAGTGAACTCAGTGACCCGGCCGTTGGCATCCTTCCATGAGATCCGCCCCAGTGCGTCGTACGTGTAGCGAATGGTGTGCCCGAGTGAATCGGTACGCGAGGTCACTCGGCCGGCTGGGTCGTGCGTATAGGTGAGAGTGCGGTCGTCGAAGTCGGATTCCCGGATCAAACGTCCGGCTCGGTCGTATGTGTAACACCACTCGAGCCCCTGCGGGTTACTGATCCGGGTGAGCCTCAAGGAGGGGTCGTGCTCGAAGGAGTATCGACCACCGTCGGGGTTGAGGCGGGATGTCAGCAGGTCGAAGTGGCCGTACTCGAAGACAGTCGTGGCGCCGGCCGGGTCGACGTGCCTGACGCAGTTTCCTTCTCCGTCGTACTCCCATGTTTCCGTTGCACCGTCCGGGGCGGTGCGGCTGGCGAGTAGTCCTTCAGGTGTCCACGTGCACAGCGTCGAGTGCCCCAGCGGATCAGTGTGACTGACCAGGTTTCCCGCCGCATCGCGTTCCCAGAGCTGTACGCCTCCGAGTGGGTTCGTTGAGCGATAGGGGAGGCCGACGGAGTCACATTCCACCGCCGTCGTCCGTCCCAGAGGATCCGTGATGGAATCGAGATGGCCTGATGCATCGTATGTGTAGAGGTACGTGGCCCCGGATGTGTCCGTGACGGCAGTGCAGTTGCCCCGCTCGTCGTATGCGCGAGTCCATCGTGAGCCGTCGGGGAGCAGGCCTGCCGTTGGATTCCCCATTGCGTCGTACTCATATTGGAACACTGAGCCGTCGGCCGATGTAATTCTGACGGGCTGACCCAGTTCGTTGTTCGTGAACCGTGTGGTGCAGTCGACTTCGTCCGTCAGCGACAGAATCTGATGATGCTCGTCATACACGGTCCTAACAGTGCCGCCGAGCGGGTCGATCTCAGCTATGACCTGGCAGGAGTCGTTGACCACGAAACGAGATACGGCGCCTTCGGCGGTCGTCAGCGTGACGATGCTTGAGCCGGGCCAGTCCGGGTCTGTGCCGTCGTAATCGAGAGTGATGGCGAGGTGGCCTGCTTCACCGCCTTCGGAGACGCAACGGTCCTGATCGTCGTAGTTGTAAGTGTATTTCCGGTCATTGCTGTCGATCCATGAGGTGATCCGCATGCGATCGTCGCAGGAAAATGACAGAGAGTGCCCGCCGGCATTGGTGACAGAAGTCAGGATGCCGTCGGTGTACCCGTAGGTCTTGATGATGACGTCGGCGTCGCCTCCGCCGAGGTGAAGGCCCGTAACGCGGTCCTGGTCAACGGCGAACTTCAGAACATATCCGCCGGAATGGCGAATGGATATTGGGGCGCCCTGAGAGTCGTACTCAAAGTCGATGGTGCTGTCGTTGCGGTCGGCTATCCGTGACAGGAGGGCGACTTCACCGTCAGGTGGAGAAAATACGCGCCGGAGACCGGAGGCCGGGTCGGTGACCTGGTAGCCGCCGTCGGCCAGCCGGATCAGTGGCCACCGGGGGCCTGAATCGGACATGACTGGGTTGTCCGGTGTCTGAGGGTGCGGGTAGGCGAGGAGCATGCCGTCCTCGGTGACCAAGACGATGCCTTGGTCGTCGATCTCCAGTCGTTGGTCGATCGTGGAGGACCAAGTGGGGCCGAACCATCCGCCGCATCGGTAGCCGGAGGCAACGCGACGAGTGAAGCTCAGAGGCAGGGAACCCGGTAGTTCGATGTCGGTTTGGATGAGAAACATTTGACCGGTGGCCATGTCCACCGGATCGCTGCCCTTGGACCGCACGACGCTCTTGACCCGGTTGTACGCGCCTTTCGCGCCGTCCTTCAGGGCGGTGCGGGCCGACTTGAAGCCCTTGAGCCCGCCCTTGAGGCCCTTCAGGCCCTTTCCGAGTTTCGCGGCGGTGGTGAGTCCCTTCATGCCCGGTACGCAGTCCAGTGCCGCGAAGGCCACATCCATCAGGCCCGCCTGGCCCTTCGCGTATTTGTTGAGGGTGTCGGCGAGGACGATGGCTCCGGCGACGATGACGATCGCGGCGAGGATGGGACCGCCGATGATGATCGCGATCACACCCACGACGGCGACGACGACCTTGCAGACGGCGACGATGGCGTCCCAGTTGTCGGTGACCCAGTCACCGATCTCCTCCCACCACTTGCGGTTCTGGATGCCCGCGTCGGAGGCCTCGTCGATCTTCCGCTTCGCGGTGCCGGCGGCCTCCTCCCGCATCTTGCGGGCGTCCTCGGCCATCTTCTTCGCCGCGTCCAGGGCGCTCTTGGCGGCATCGACATCGCCCTGCGCGGACTTCTGCGCCTTCTCGGCCGAGTGGGCGTTGCGGGTGGCGGCCCGCACCTTGTCCTCGTCCGGCTTGGGGACGTCCTTGCTCTTGGAACCGCCGGAGCCCTTGTCGTCCTTGTACTTGTCGGCCTCCTTGCCCGCCCTCTCCACCCAGGAGTCGGCCGAGGAGAGACGGGACTTGGCGGAGGACAGATCCGCCTGTGCCTCGCGGCCCTTGACCAGGGCCTTGTCGGCGAGGGTCTGGGCGCGTTCCAGTTCGGGCCAGTACGCGGACAGCGCGTCGCCCGCCATCTCGTAGGACTTCTTGAGCTTCTTCAGCTTGTCCGGGGCGTCCTCGAACTTCTCCGTGAACGCGTCCGCCGTCTTGCCCGCCCACTGAAGGATCGCGTCCTCCCCCGCCATCCCCTTGATGTCGCGAAGCACCTTGCTGACGTCGT
The DNA here is from genome assembly GCF_040683555.1 of Streptomyces sp. NPDC093510. NCBI lineage: Bacteria > Bacillati > Actinomycetota > Actinomycetes > Kitasatosporales > Streptomycetaceae > Streptomyces > Streptomyces sp. NPDC093510. The sequence continues at coordinate 30,568 of NZ_JBFBEE010000042.1, read as the reverse complement.
CGGCGAAGTCGTGCAGGTTCTTCGCCAGCGACCGCACCCGGTGCGGATCACCTGGCGTCGGATCCTTGTCCAGGTCCAGCACATGCCAGTCCGTCGGCCTATGACCCCCCATTTGACTTCCTCCGCCTCACCCGCACCGCCTGTATCCACACGCACAAGCGAAGCTATCGAATGAGCCCGTGTGCGTGAAGGTGGAGCTATGGGGCGAGGAGCGTTTCCAGCGCGTGACCGTATTCCCTGAAGCGCCGTCGGGCATCGGGGTGTGCCGGGGAGCCCGGGAGGAGGAGATCGTTGAGGAAGGCGACGCGCCACAGTCTGAACGCGGTCTTCGGTGCGGTGACCGGATCGTCGTCGAGTGCTCCGGCGAGCAGCCCCACCGCGATCCGCACCGCCTCGGCGATCAGCTCCGCCCCGCGCGAGGCGTCCGGTCCACGCGCGATCACCGCCTCGGTGAGTGCTTGGAGGAATTGTGCGAGTTGCAGGTCCGCGCCCGTGCGGCTCATCCTCCGTACCGCGGCGGGTTCTTCGAGCTCGGGCGATACGTCCTCGTATCCGGAGGACCAGAGCAGGAGGGAGGACACGTGCACCGGGTGCTCGCGCAGGTGGCCGAGGTCGTCGAAGATCTCCATGGCTGGTGCGCCGAAGTCGCCGATCTCCCGTATCAGTTCGAGGAGGCGGGCCACGTCGTCCCGGTGCGTCGCCGCGAGTACGCCTACGGACGTGTCCGTCAGCGACCACGTTCCGGTAGCGGCGACCGCGCCGATCTCCACGATGCCGCCGAGCGGGCCGAACACCGAGCGGGCAAACAGGTGTTCCGGGACGCCCCATGGCGCGTGCGGGGCTACTGCCCGGTCGGGGGGCACTTCTCGTTCACCTCGCCGATCTTCGTCCAGCGGTCTCCGGCGCGGCGGCCCCTGCTCCGCGCCGATCCCGGCCTCATGGCCGGCATGCGGTGTTCCCGCGGTCGGCCGTGGTCTTTGCGGTGACCCACACGCCCTGCTGGTTCAGGTGCAGACGGCTGCTGTACAGCACGAAGTCGTCTTGGGACGGGGGAGCCGCCTTCGCGGTCTTTCCCGTCTCAAGGCTCTTGTTGTGTGCCTTGCGCTGGTCCTCGCAGTACATGAGGCTGGCCCGCCTGCCGCCCGTGACGTCGACCCGAGCCCTGAAATAGCGCTTGCTGCCCGTGATCCGGTCCTTGTAGTCGACGTACTCCTGTACGAACTTCTGACTTCCGGCTGCCGCGTCGCCCTCGGAGTAGAAGCGGTACGCCCTGTGCAGCGGGTCCTGCTCGGCGATGGCCATGTCGGTGGCCTTCAGGTACTGCTCGGTGTCGGCCAGGACCGCGTCCTTGGCCTTGTCGCCCGTCCTGGACCACTCGAACTCGTACGTCAGGTCCGACGGCAGCTCGAGCCGTGGACGGTCCGACGCCGTCCTCGCGGACTTGCCCGGCGCGCTTGGTGAGGTCGGTGAGTTCGGCTTGGCCGTGTACTTCGGGGTGTTGCCGTCGTTGCCGCACGACGTCATCAGCAGGGCTGCGGACACCGTGAGCGCGGCTGCGGCGCGGCTGAGGCGGCGGTTCACGGGGGTGGCTCCTGGTGGGGGATGCGTGCGTGTCAGCGGTTGATGGACTGGATCTCCTGGACGACCACGTCCTGCTCCGCGCCGAACTCGCCGTCAGGCAGCGTCTGTTCGCCGTCCACGCCCGTCCCTGTCCAGCGGATCTTCCAGGTGACCGTGGCCTTCAGGGGATACGAGCCGTCGCCCGAGGAGCGCAGGTACTTCACGCCGCAGGGTGGGGTCTCCTTGGACTTGCCCTTCGCGTACGGCGTGCCGATCTTGTCGCCCGCGAGTTCGCAGACACCGGATGCGGGGTACGTCTCGGCGTCTGCCGTGCCCGGGTCGATCTTGAGGGAGATCGGTTCGGCGGTCGTCGTCGCCTCGATGCCGAGGACCTCGACTCTCGCCGTCACCGACACCGGTTTGAACTCGGCGCCGTCCAGCCACGCCCAGGTGGGCAGGTTCACCTTCGTCTCGCCCTCGGGGGCCAGGGACACCTTGGTGCCGGGTACCCGGATCCTGGCGTACGCCAGCTTCGCCAGGATCTCCGCGTCGATGGTGGGGATACCGGCGGGGGGCGGCTCGTTCTCGTCGACCCAGAAGGTCTGCTTGTCGCACTTGTCCCAGCCGGGCGGGTAGGTCTCGTTGGGGAACCCCGTCCACCAGTAGCCCTTGCCGGCCTTGTCGAGGTTGAAGTTCTTGTACGGCTCGCCCTCGACGTACCGCTTGCGCTGCTCGAGGTCCCAGGAGGCGCCCGTGGAGTCCACCGCCCAGACGGCCTCGCGCTCCTTCTTGAACTGCGCGGGGGTGTAGGCCGGCCCGTACCAGCAGGGCGGCGGGCTGTAGTCGCCCGTCGGTGCGATCGTTCCGGACCTGGGTCCGGAGCCGTTCTTGGAGTCGTCGTAGCTGATGCCGCCGGCGGTGGCCGTCAGCGAGCCGTCCTGCTGGTCGCCCGATACGACCGGCGGTGCCTCGGTTCCCCCGCCGATCCCCTTCTCGGCCATGGCCGGTGTGGTGGACAGTGCCACTCCGGTCATGGCCGCTCCCGCCATCAGCGCGAGTGACCTCTTCCTCATGGCTGGCATTTGTCGCTCCCCCGAGTCGCGTTCAGTTCCGTCGTGACCCAGACGCCCCCGTCGTTCCGGGTCAGCTTCGCCGCGTACAGCACGTAGCTGTTCTTCGTGGCGGGTCCCTTGTCGACCTTGTTCTTCTTCAGGTACTTGTCGTAGACCTTGCTCTGGTCCTCGCAGTAGGTGAGGGCCGCCGTGCCGCCGTCCGCGGTGACGGTCGGTGCGTAGTAGCGGTAGGCGCCGGTGGTGCGCGCGTCCGCCTTCACGTAGGCCTGGATGTACTTCTGCGCGTTGGCCGCGGCGTCGCCTTCGTAGTAGAAGCGCATGGCCTTGTGCGCGGGATCGTGCTCGGCGATGGCCATGTCGATGGACTTGATCGCCTGCTCCCTGTCGGCCAGGACCGCGTCCTTGTCCTCGTCGCCCGTCTTGGACCACTCGAACTTGTACGTCAGGTCCGACGGCAGCTCGATCTTCGGGCGGTCCGCCACTGTCTTCGCGGGCTCGCTCGGCGGGGGCGACTTCTTTGCGTCTCCCTGCTCCGCTCCCGCGATCTTGTCGTCGTTCCCGGAGGACTTGTCGTCGCTGCCGCAGGCCGTCAAGAGCAGGGCTGCGGACGCGGTGAGCGCGGCCGTCGCGAGGCGGAGGGGGCGGGTCACTGTCGGCTCCTGGCTGGTGGGGGGCATGGCGCGGGTTCAGCACGCTAGTGCGGTGCCGGGGCCGAATACCAGGGAGATGTGTGGGCATGAATGGGGCGGGCGGGACGTATCGGTCCGAATTCACGTCACAGTTCTGTGTTCGCCCGGCCCGGAAGTGGCAGCGCTCAGCCCTTCACCGCCCCGCCCAGCGCGAACCCGCCCCCCAGCTTCCGCGAGACCAGGACGTACAACAGGATCACCGGCGTCGAGTAGAGGATCGAGAACGCGGCCAGCTGGCCGTAGACCACCGTCCCCTTGTTGCCGAAGAAGTCGTTGATGCTGACCGACGCCGGCAGCTGTTCCGGGGTGAGCAGGAGCATGAAGGGGACGAAGAAGTTGCCCCACATCATGACGAAGGAGAAGACGGTCACCACGGCCACGCCGGGGCCCATCAGGGGGAGGACGATCCGGAGCAGGGACTGGAAGGACGATGCGCCGTCCGTCCACGCCGCCTCCTCCAGTTCCTTCGGGACGCCGTCCATGAAGTTCTTCATCAGCCAGATGGCGAAGGGCAGTTGGGACGCGGCGAAGAAGAAGATCGTGCCCTGCATCGTGTCGATCAGGTCGACCTGCACGAACAGCGCGTACACCGGGACCATGATCGCTGTGATCGGCAGGCTCGTCGCGAAGAGGATCGTCAGCATGAAGGGCCGGTTGAGGCGGGACTTGTAGCGGGAGAGCGGATACGCCGCCAGAGCCGCGCAGACGACCGTGAGCAGGGTGCCGCCGCCGCAGAGCAGCAGGCTGTTGAGGAGTGGGGTGAAGGTGATCTCGGGGGTGAGGACCTGGTCGTAGTTGTCCAGGGTGAGGCTGTCGGGGAGACGCACCCTGAGGTCCGCCTTCGGGTCGAAGGAGGAGAGGACCACCCAGGCGAGGGGGAGGACGAACGCCGCGGCCACGAACAGGAGGCCCGCGTCGGCGGCGAGGCGGTGCTTCGTGCGGCGTGAACCAGGTCCCTTGGAAAGGCTTTTGACGGGCACTCAGACCTCCGTACGCAGCAGGCGCATATAGACGACGGAGAAGAGCGAGCCGACCAGGAGGAGGAGCAGGGCCACCGCCGTGCCGTAGCCGATCATGCTCTTCTGGAAGGCCTGCTCGTACATGAAGAGCGGCAGGGTCTGGCTGTCGTTTCCGGGGCCGCCGCGCGTCATCACCCAGATCAGGCCGAAGACGGAGAGCGTCTGGAGGGTGTTGAGCATGAGGTTCGTGCCGATGGAGCGGCGGATCATCGGCAGCGTGATGTGCCACATGCGGCGCCATCCGCTCGCGCCGTCGACCTCCGCCGCCTCGGTGATCTCCTTGGGGATCTCGTTGAGGGCGGCGGAGTAGACGAGCATCGAGAACGCCGTGCCCCGCCATACGTTGGCGAACGACACCGCCAGGATCGGCAGGGTGAACAGCCAGTTCTGGGACGGGAGATGGAGGAAGTCGAGGACGGCGTTCAGGGTGCCCTCGCGGCGGAAGAAGGCGTAGAGGAGGAACCCGGCGACGACCTCCGGCAGGACCCACGCCGTGACGACGATCGCGCCGGTGAGCGTGCGGACCGGCTTGGACGCGCGCTGCATGAGGGTGGCGAGGGCCAGGCCCAGGGTGTTCTGGCCGATGATCGAGGAGAGGACCGTGAAGACGAGGGTGAGCCAGACCGCGTTGAGGAACCGCTCGTCGCCGAACGCCTCGCGGAAGTTGTCGAACCCCACGAAGCTCGACTCGGCCTGGCCGGTGAGCTGGAGGTCGGTGAAGGCGATGTACGCGCAGTAGCCGATCGGGCCGGCGAGGAAGAGCGCGAGGAGGATGACGGCGGGGGAGACGGGCAGGGCCCTGAGCAGGCCTCTGCGGGCGCGGGCGCGGGCGCGGGCGCCTGTGCGGCGGGCGTGCGGCGGCGGGGCGTCCGGACCCGGCGCCGTCTTGGCGACGCCGCCGGGGCCCGCGGGGCCCGCGGGGGCGGGGGATGCGGTGGTCACGTACGGCACTCACTCTCTGGTAGCGGCGGTCCTGGCGCAGACGCACACTCCGGTAACCCCGGTAGCCCCGGTAGCCCCGGTAGCCCCGGTAGCCCCGGTAGCCCCGGTAGCTGCGATCGACAAGCGGCAACCGGCGACCGGCAATCGGTGACCGGCGACCGGCAATCGGCAACCGGTGACCGGCAACCGGCGACCGGCGACCGACAAGCGGCAACCGGTGACCGGCAATCGGTGACCGGCAATCGGCAACCGGCGCCGACGTACGGGCGTACCCCTCGCCCTACTTGCCGATGACCTCCCCGTCCGTCGCCGAGTCGACCTCCTCGTCGTAGCCGCTCGCCGCCTCCTCCACCGACGCGTCGCCCGTCGTCACCGACTCCATCGCCTCCTGGATCGCCGTGGAGACCTTCGGGTACGCGGGGTACGCGGGCCGGTAGTGCGTCGTGGCGACCAGGTCGGTGAAGAACTTGATGCCGGGCTGTGCCTTCACGTACGAGGGGTCGGCGGCGACGTCCTCACGGACCGCGATGCCGGAGTTGGCGATGTACCACTTCTTGGCGTTGGTCTTCGTCTGCATCGTCTCGATGAACTTGAAGGCCAGGTCGGGGTTGCTCGCCTTGGCCGGGATCGACCAGGTCCAGCCGCCGGACATGCTGACCTTGCCGGGCGCCTGGCCGTGCTGCGTCGGCATGGCCGCGAGGCCCAGCTTCTTCGACCACTCGGGCCACTCGTGCCCCGCGCCCTTCCCCCAGTCCTGCGGCAGCCACGAGCCGTCGAGGGCGATCGCCAGCTTTCCCTCGGGCAGCAGCTCACCGCGTACGCGGGTGGGGAAGTTGGGGTCGAGCGCGTCCGAGACGTCGGGTCCGAGCTTCTCCTTGTAGACGGTCTCCACGAACCGCAGGGAGTCCTTGAAGCCCTTGCTGCCCGTGACCCACTTCTTCGACTTCGGGTCGTAGAGGGGGTCCTTGCCCGTGCCGTACGCGAGCATCTGGAAGCCCTGCATGGAGGACGCCTCACCGGCGGGCTTGCCCGTGTAGACGTTGAGGGGGATGACCCCGGGGGCCTTCTTCTTGACGGTGCGGGCCGCGTCGAGGACGTCGTCCCAGGTCTTCGGCTGCCAGTTCGCGGGCAGGCCGGCCTTCTCGAAGATCTCCTTGCTGTACCAGAGGCCGCGGGTGTCCGTCCCATCCGGCACGCCGTACGTCTTGCCGTCGGCCGCCTTCGCCGCCGTCTTGGCCGTGCCGATGAACTGGTCCCAGTCCTTCCATTTGTCCAGGTAGGTGTCGAGCGGTTTCAGATAGCCGCTGGTGATGTCCGAGTTGATGAGGAACGTGTCCTCGTAGACCAGGTCGGGTGCGGTCTTCGGGGAGCGCATCATCTGCTGGAGCTTGGTGTAGTACTCGGAGTCCGGTGCCTTGATCGGCACCAGCTTCACCTTCTTGCCGGGGTTCGCCTTCTCGAACTGCTTCTTGACGCCTTCGAGATAGGTGTCCATGACCCGGATCTTGTTGTCCGTGGACTGTTTGAAGGAGATCCTCACGGTGTCGGGATCGTCGCCCGAGCCGCCGCCGCACGCGGTGAGGGTGCCGGCGGCCAGCAGGGCGGTGGCGGTGAGGAGCAGCGGGGTGGTGGTGGGACGCACGGGCACGACCTCCTACAGCGCAGGGGTGCAACGCGGGGCTGCCCGGTGAACGTAAGGGCGTGCTCGGAGCAAGGTCAATGCCCGTGCCACGGATGGGCGTTGACGCTCGTCATCAACGTGACAACGTTGTTATAGGACGTACGGTGCCGACGTGTCCCGAGTGGTCCGTCACTCGGCCGCGGTGAGCCACCGGTAGACCAGCTCCGGGCGTCCGACGTGGCCGTACTGGGGGCTGCGGGCGGCGCGTGCCGTGTCGACCAGGTGCTCCAGATAGCGGCGCGCGGTGATGCGGGACAGGCCCGCAGACTGGGCGGCCGCGGTGGCGGTCAGGCCGTCGGGGGCGTCCCGCAGGGTGCGGGTGACGCGTTCCAGGGTGGGGCCGCTGAGCCCCTTGGGGAGGGCGGCCGGGCCCGGCGCGCGCAGGGTGGCGAGCGCGCGGTCCACCTCGTCCTGGCCGGTGGCCTCGCCCTCCGCCGCGGCGGTGCGGAACTCCGCGTACCGGGTGAGGCGGTCGCGGAGGGTGGCGAAGGTGAAGGGCTTCAGGACGTACTGGACGACGCCGAGGGAGACGCCCTCGCGGACGACCGCCAGGTCCCGCGCCGACGTCACCGCGATGACGTCCGTGGGGTGTCCGGCGGCGCGCAGGGAGCGGGCCAGCTGGAGGCCGTGGCCGTCGGGGAGGTGCAGGTCCAGGAGGATCAGGTCGACCTGGGTGCGGTCGAGCGTGCGGCGGGCCTCGGCGGCGGAGTGGGCGGGCCGCCCGATGGCCTCGAAACCGGGGACGCGGTTGACGTAGAGGACGTGGGCGTCGGCGGCGACGGGGTCGTCTTCGACGACGAGTACGCGGATCACTGGGCGCCCCCCTTGTCGCTTCTGTCACCCGGGGTCGGGCCCACCGCGTCCTCGTCGGCGCCCCCGTCATGCGCGCCCGGCACCGGGGGCTGTGCCCACCCGTTCCGCCCTGCGGAACGTTCGCCCACAGCAGGAGCGGCCCCACCGTCCGCAGCGGGGGCGGCCCTATTGTCCCCAGCAGGACCAGCAGGACCAGCAGGGCCAGCAGGACCAGCAGGACCAGCAGAAGCGGCGGAGATGCTCCCCACTCTCGTCACTCCCGTCGTCAGGGTCACCTCGAACTCCGCGCCCCCCTCCGGGGACTCCCGTACCGTCAGCGTGCCGCCGTTTCTCGTCACCGTCTGGTGGACCAGGGCCAGGCCGAGGCCCCTCCCCGTGGCCGACTTCGTCGACCAGCCCCGTTCGAAGACCGCGTCGCGTTGTGCGGGGCCGACGCCGGGGCCCGTGTCCGAGACGCGCAGGAGGAGGCCCGCCGCGTCCGCGCGGGCCGTCACCGTGACGCGCGCCGCCGGCGAGCCCTGCGCCGCGTCGACCGCGTTGTCGATGAGGTTGCCGAGGACCGTCACCAGGTCGCGGGCCGTCAGCGTCTCAGGGAGCATGCCGTCGTCGATGCTGCTGTCGTCCGAGACGACGAGCTCCACGCCGTGCTCGTTGGCCTGCGCCGCCTTGCCGAGCAGCAGGGCCGCGAGGACGGGCTCGCTGACGGCGGCCACCACCTGGTCGGTCAGCGCCTGGGCCAGCTCCAGCTCGGCCGTGGCGAAGTCGACCGCTTCGTCCGCGCGGCCGAGCTCGATGAGGGACACCACCGTGTGGAGCCGGTTCGCGGCCTCATGGGCCTGTGAGCGCAGGGCCTGAGTGAAGCCGCGCTCGGAGTCCAGCTCACCCGTCAGCGCCTGGAGTTCGGTGTGGTCGCGCAAGGTGACCACTGTGCCGCGCCGCTCGCCACCCGTCACGGGGGAGGTGTTGACGACCACCACGCGGTCGGCGGTCAGGTGCAGTTCGTCGACGCGGGGCTCGGTCGCGAGCAGCGCTCCCGTCAGCGGGGCGGGGAGCCCGAGCTCGGCGACGTTGCGGCCGACCACGCGGCCGTCCGCCACGCCGAGCAGCTCGCGGCCGCCGTCGTTGATGAGTGCGATCCGCCGCTGCCCGTCCAGCATCAGCAGTCCCTCGCGCACCGCGTGCAGCGCCGCCTCGTGATAGTCGTGCATACGGCTCAGCTCGGCCGCGTTCATGCCGTGCGTGCTGCGGCGCAGACGGGCGTTGATGACGTACGTGCCGATGCCGCCGAGCACGAGGGCCGCCGCCGCCACCCCGAGCAGCGCGAGGAGCTGGCCGCGGGCCTTCTCGGTGATCTCCTCGATGGTGATGCCGGCGCTGACCAGGCCGACGATGCGGCCCTCCCCGCCCTCGGCACCCTCCCAGATCGGCGTGACCACCCGTACCGAAGGGCCCAGCGTGCCCGTGTACGTCTCCGCGAACGTCCGGCCGCGCAGGGCGTCGGCCCGGTGGCCGAGGAAGCGTTCGCCGATGCGGCGCTCGTCGGGGTGCGTCCAGCGGATGCCGCGCGGGTCCATGATCGTGACGAAGTCGACGCCCGTGTCCCGCTGCACCCGTGCCGCGTACGGCTGGAGATCCTTCGACGGGTCGCGGCCGCCGATGGCCTCCCGCACCGAGGGGGAGTCCGCGACCGCGCGCGCCGCCGCGGTCGCCTGGCGGCGCGCGCCCTCCTCGGCCTGGTGCTTGTCGCTGAAGTACGTGAAGAGCGCGCACCCGGCGACCACCACGGTGACCAGCACGATCTGCATCGCGAAGAGCTGGCCCGCCAGGCTGCGCGGGAGCCGGCGCGGGCGGGTGGGGCGGGTGCGGAACATGCTGCCAGTCTGCCTCTTCGTACAAGTGGTCGTATAAGCGCGAACTAAATGAACGCAAGGGTGACCGCCCTCACAGCCCGGGAGATAGTCACCGGGATCGCGGATCGCGGACAGCCCGGGACGGGAGCCGATCCGATCAGGGAGCCGATCACTCGGAGCCGATCACTCGGAGCCGATCACTCGGGACGTGAGCCGCACGCACCGCAGGCACCGCAACGCCGACGTCGTCGTTCAAGGAGGGCCCCGTGACCAGCACGGCCGACCCACAAGCGCAGCCCGCAGCCAAGCGGGACCGCACGCACTACCTGTACATCGCCGTCATCGGTGCCGTGCTGCTCGGTATCGCCGTCGGCTTCATCTGGCCCGACTTCGCCAAGGAACTGAAGCCGGTCGGCACCGGCTTCGTGAACCTGATCAAGATGATGATCTCGCCGATCATCTTCTGCACGATCGTCCTCGGCGTCGGTTCGGTGCGCAAGGCCGCCAAGGTCGGCAAGGTGGGCGGCCTCGCGCTCGCCTACTTCATGGCGATGTCCGTCGTCGCGCTCGCCATCGGCCTCGTCGTCGGCAACATCCTGCACCCGGGCTCGGGCATGGACATCACCGAGTCCGAGAAGGGCGCGGGCCACGACGCGGCCGACGAGGCCGACAAGGGGCTCGTCGACTTCGCACTCGGCATCATCCCGAAGACGCTGGTCTCCGCCTTCACCCAGGGCGAGGTGCTGCAGACGCTGCTCGTCGCGCTGCTCGTGGGCTTCGCCCTCCAGGCCATGGGCCGCTCCGGCGAGCCGGTGCTTCGCGGCATCGAGCACATCCAGCGGCTGGTCTTCCGGGTGCTCGGCATGATCATGTGGGCCGCGCCGATCGGCGCGTTCGGCGCGATGGCGGCCGTCATCGGCGAGACCGGCGTCGACGCGCTCAAGGCACTCGCCACGATCATGATCGGGTTCTACGTCACCTGCGCGCTGTTCATCGTGATCGTGCTCGGCACGCTGATGCGGCTCGTGACCGGCGTCAACCTCTTCAAGCTGCTGAAGTACCTGGGCCGTGAGTTCCTGCTCATCCTCTCGACCTCGTCCTCCGAGTCCGCGCTGCCGCGGCTCATCGCGAAGATGGAGCACCTGGGGGTCAGCCGCCCGGTCGTCGGCATCACGGTCCCGACCGGCTACTCCTTCAACCTCGACGGCACCATGATCTACCTGACCATGGCCTCCCTCTTCATCGCCGACGCCATGGACCAGCCGCTCGGCATCGGCGAGCAGATCTCGCTGCTGCTCTTCATGATGATCGCGTCCAAGGGCGCGGCGGGCGTCTCCGGTTCGGGCATCGCGGTCCTCGCGAGCGGCCTCCAGTCGCACAAGCCCGCCCTTGTCGACGGCGTCGGCCTGATCATCGGCGTCGACCGCTTCATGAGCGAGGCGCGCGCCCTCACCAACTTCGCGGGCAACGCGGTCGCCACGCTGCTGATCGGCACCTGGACCAAGGAAGTGGACAAGGAGCGGGTCACGGCCGTACTCGCCGGACAACTCCCCTTCGACGAGCGTACGTTGGTGGACGACGGCCACGGGCCCTCCGCCGTGGAGGACGTCCGCGACGCGGACGCCGTGCCGGAGCCGCGCGACGACGGCAAGCAGCCGGTGAAGGTGTAGTCACCGGCCGCGCGCCGTGTGGAGGGCCGCCGGGACGGGGCCGCCGGGCGCCGCCCGCGACGTACGGGAGCTTCCTCCTCGTACGCCGTGGGCGGCGCCTTCTTGCTGTTCGGGCGGCGCCTTCGTCTGTACGGGGGCGGCGCGTGCGCGTGCGCGCTGTCGCCCGGTGGGTGTGTCAGGGGGCGGGTGTGTCAGGGGGCGTGTGCGTCAGGGGGTGAGGCCCGCGATGATCTCCCGCACCCGCGCCACCGGAACGCCCGCCGACATCAGAGCCGTCGACGCGGCGGCCCGGCCCGCGTCCTTCGGGTCGAGCAGGCCGTCGTTGACGGCCTCCATCAGGCCGAAGAGCTGCTGTTCGTGGACGTACGCGAGGGCGGCGGGCGGCAGGGGTGAGGTGAACGCGCCCTGGTCGAGGCCGAGTCGGAGGACGTTCACGCACTCCTCGCGGACCGGGGCGAGGCGTTGTCTGATGCCCTCCATCGCGACGCTGCGCTGGGCGAGGGCGACGAGCAGGCGGTAGCCGTCGGCGATCTCCCAGACGGCCACCATCGAGTGGGCGAGCGACTCGGCGGGGTCGTCCGACCGCGCGCGCCCGGAGGCGTGGGCCGCGGCGACCGCCTCGACCGCGCCGTCGATCAGCGCGCCGATCAGCGCCTCCCGGCTGGGGAAGTGGCCGTACACGGTCCTGCGCACGACGCCCGCGGTGCGCGCGATCTGGTCCATGGAGGCGTCCGGATCGCGCAGCAGCTCGGCGAGGGCCACCTCCAGGATGCGGCGGCGGTTGGCGTCGGCTCGGCTCATGGGCTCCATTGTGCACGCGCCCGTTTTGCACACGAGTGTGCAGTGGAGTAAGTTGCACACCAGTGTGTAATTGCACAGTGCTGTGCAAGGTCACCGGACAAGCACGACGAGCACGGACGTATGTGGACCAAGGAAGGGTGAGACTTCGGTGGCTCTGCTCATGAAGCAACCGGTCGAGGAGATGAAGCAGCCGTACGCACGCCGCTGGTGGGCGCTGCTCGTGCTCTGCCTGAGCCTGCTGATCATCGTGATGGCGAACACGGCACTGACCGTCGCCGCCCCCGACATGACCAAGGACCTCGGGCTCTCCAGCTCCGACCTGCAGTGGGTCATCGACGGCTACACCGTCCCGTACGCCGCGCTGATGCTGCTCCTCGGCGCGATAGGCGACAAGTACAGCCGGCGCGGCGCGCTCGTCCTCGGCCTCGTCGTCTTCGGCGCCGGATCGGTCGCGGGCTCCCTGGTCGACAGCTCGGGCGGGGTCATCGCGGCCCGCGCGGTGATGGGCTTCGGCGCGGCGATGATCATGCCGGCCACGCTGTCGCTGCTCGCCGCGACGTTCCCGCGCGCGGAGCGCGCCAAGGCGATCGTCCTGTGGACCGCCACGGCGGGCCTCGCGATCGCGGCCGGGCCGCTCGTCGCGGGCGCGCTCCTGGAGGACCACGGCTGGGCGTCGACCTTCCTGATCAACGTGCCGGTGGCCGCCCTCGCGATCGTCGGCGCCTTCGTGCTCATCCCGCCGTCCAAGGCCGGACACTCCAACCGCATCGACTACGTCGGCGGGCTGCTCTCCGTCGTCTGGACCGGTGCGCTGGTCTACATGATCATCCAGGGTCCGCACTTCGGCTGGGACGCCAAGGCGATCTCGGCGGCGGTCGTCGCGGGCGTCGGCCTGCTGGCCTTCGTGGCCTGGGAGCTCCGCCACCCGCACCCGATCCTGAACGTCCGCCGCTTCCTCGACCGCCGCTTCGCGGGCTCGAACCTCGCGGTGGCGCTCTTCTTCCTCGCGGTCTTCGGCGCGTTCTACTACCTCACGCAGCACCTCCAGTTCGTCCTCGGCTACAACCCGCTGGAGACGGGCGTGCGCATGCTGCCGCTGGCCGGTGCGGTCTTCGTCGGCTCGGCGCTGACGGGCTATCTGACCCCGCGCATCGGCATGAAGATCACCGTGTCGGCGGGCATGGTCGCGGGCACGGTGGCGCTCGCGCTCCTGACGCGGGTGGACGCGTCCTCCTCGTACGGGGACTTCGTCGCGCCGCTGATCATCCTGGGCCTGGCCATCGGCCTCGCGCTCTCGCCCTGCACGGACGCCATCATGGGCGCGTTCCCCGAGTCCGAACTGGGCGTCGGCGGTGCCGTCAACGACACGTCACTCGAACTCGGCGGCTCGCTCGGCATCGCCATCCTCGGCTCGGTGCTCGCCAGTTCGTACTCCTCGAAGCTGGCGGACGCGGCGGCGGCCTCCGGCACCAAGCTGCCCGACGGCACGCTGGAGACGGCCCAGGACTCGGTCGGTGCGGGCTACGCGGTCGCCCAGGGCATCGGCGACCAGGCCCGCGCGGCCGGCGAGAAGGCGGCCCACGCCGCTTCCCAGCAGCAGGCGGCCCAGCTGAAGGGCCAGGCCGACCAGCTCGCGCAGGGCGCGGGCAAGATGGCCGACGCGGTCGGCTCCGCGTTCTCGGACGCGGTGGCCCACACGAGCCTGGTCGGCGCGGTGATCCTGGGCGCGGGGACGGTACTTGTGGCGGCGCTGCTGCCGCGCAAGGGGCGCGGCGAGCCTGCGACCGGTGCGGAGTCGGTGCCCGGTGCCGAGCCCGCTTCCGGCGACGAGTCGGCGTCGGCCGCCGACGCCGCGAAGTCGTCGCGCGAGCGGCAGTCGCAGCGCTGACCCCACCCCTCTGGCCGTCGGCCACCCCCGCACGCCGGGCCGCCCTTTCCGGGCGGCCCGGTTTGCTGTCTGCGGGACGCCTCAGACGTTGCCGCTGAGGAACCCGGGGGATCCGAGGGACCCGGGGGACCCGGGGGAGTCGTGGGGCACCGGCCGCGGGGCGCTTGTGGCAGCGCCCGCGCCGCTGATGACGGTGATCACGGCCAGGGCGGCCGCGGCCAGGATCGTGCGCATACGCATGAGGGGTGCCTCCGAGTCGGGAATTGGTCCGGAGGGCAAGGTCTCACCGGGCCGGTGCACGGCAGGCCGATCCGGGGCCATCTGCCGCAGCGGCGTCGCCCGTTCGAGGCACGGCAGCACGCCGCGGCGGACGGGAGCGCGCCGAGGACTTTCGGACGGGGTCGCGCCAAGCCGCGCGGCGGACGGGGTCGCGCCGAGGGGCGCGGGCGGGGTCGCGCGGAGGGGCGCGGGCGGGGTCGCGCGGAGGGGCGCGGACGGGGGCGCGCCGAGGGGTGCGGGCAGGGTCGCGCGGAGGAACGCGGACGGGGTCGCACCGAGGAACGCGGACAGGGTCACGCCAAGCCACGCGACAGGGGCGCGCCGAGGAACGCGGACGGGGGCGCGCCGAGGAACGCGGACAGGGCCAGGTCTAGCCACGCGGACGGGGTCGCGCCGAGGAACACGGACGGGGTCGCGCCGAGGAACACGGACGGGGTCGCGCCGAGGGGCGCGGGCAGGGTCGCGCCAAGCCACGTGGACAGTCACGCCAAGCCACGCCGACAGCGTCGCGCCGAGGGGCGCGGACGGGGTCGCGCCAAGCCGCGCGGACGGGGGTGCGCCGAGGAACGCGGACGAGGTCGCGCGGAGGGGCGCGGGCAGGGTCGCGCGGAGGAACGCGGACGGGGTCGCGCCAAGCCACGCGGACGGGGTCGCGCCGAGGAACGCGGACAGGGCCGCGCCAAGCCACGTGGGCAGTCACGCCAAGCCACGCGGACAGGGTCACGCCGAGGAACGCGTACGGGGTCGCGTCGGCGACTTTTGGGAAACCGTTGATACCACTCCAGGTGAAGTACTACGGTCTGACCACTTCAGTCGGAGTGCAACGGACCATCAAGGAGCCCGCATGCGAAAGCTCGTGTACTTCATCGCCGTCAGCCTCGACGGGTTCATCGCGGGCCCCGACGGCTCCGACCCCACGGGCCCGGACGGGTTCTGGCCGGTCGCCCAGGACTACGTGCAGCACCTGGCCCAGACGTACCCGGAGACCCTGCCGGCCCCGGCCAGGGAAGCCCTCGGCATCACCGCCGAGGGGACCCACTTCGACACGATCCTGGAGGGCCGCAAGACGTACATGAACGGCGTCGACGCCGGACTGCCCAACTGCTTCCCGCACCTGCGGCACCTCGTCTTCAGCCGCACCCTCACCGAAAGCCCCGACCCCGGCGTCGAACTGGTCGCCACCGATCCTGTCGAGAAGGTGCGGGAGCTGAAGCGGGAGGAGGGCAAGGACATCTACCTGTGCGGCGGCGGCGAACTCGCGGGGGCGCTGCGCGGCGAGATCGACCGGCTCGTCGTCAAGCTCGGCCCGCTGACGATGGGTTCGGGCACGCCCCTGTTCGGGCAGAAGGCCGCCTTCGACCCGGTGATGTACGAGCGGACCGACGCCGTCCTCCTCGACAGCGGCACGATCTTCCTCACCTACGACAAGCCCGCCGGGGACGCCGTCTAGGGCCGTCAGGCGGCGGTGGCTACTGCCAGGTCGCGGTGTCGGGGTCGACCCCGTGGGCGCGGGCGCAGGCGTCGATGATCCGACGCAGCCACGTGGAGAGGCCGGGGCGGATGCCGTCGTAGTGGGCGGCGAACGCCGGATCGGCCTCGTACATACGGCCAAGACAGACCTGCATCTGCCTGGTGAGGGGGAAGTACGAGGCGAAGACCTCGCGATGCCGTTCGACGAGTCGGTTCGCCTCCGGGCTGCCGGGGGTGACGCCGACGTCCATCGCGTCCGCGAGCGCGCGGTCGAAGCCGGCGACGGTGTCGGCGACCTCCTGCCACTCCTCGGGGGTGCGGGAGGCCGAACGCTCGGCGTACTGCCGCCACTGCGTCGTGTCCCCGTAGCGCTGACGGGCTTCGGAGGGCCACTCAGGGTTCCACCGCGGGCCGAAGATCGCGGACTGCTGCTCGACGGTCAGCAGCAGGCCGCGCTCGTGGGCGTCGATCATCCGGTCCAGACCGGTGTTCAGCTGCTGGAGACGGCTGATCCGCTCGGCGACCTGGGTGCGCTGCGCGCGCAGCGCACCGGCCACGTCCGCGGCCGAGTCGTCCAGAACGGCACGGATCTTGTCGAGGCCGAGACCGACCTCCCGGTAGACGACGATGCGGTGCAGACGTTCCAGATCGGCGGCGGTGTAGAGCCGGTATCCGCCCGTCGTGCGCAGCGACGGCCGCGCCAGACCGATCTCGTCCCAGTGGTGCAGCGCGCGGACCGTCACGCCCACCCGCGCCGAGACCTGCCCGACGGTCAGGCCGCCCGCGCCGACGTCGGTGTCGGTGTCGGTGTCGGTATCGGTGTCGGTATCGGCGTCGGCGTCGATATCGGTGGCGTCAGGCATGGTCCCCATTGTCGCCGTGGCCGACGCCTCCCGGCGGAGTGATCCCCATGGCTTCAAGGTTCCGTGCCTCCTGACCGGCCGGATCGAACGGCTTCGCCGCGGTGAAGACGATCCGTGCGTTCTCGGGGGTGATCACCTCGACGTCGCGGGTGTTCCAGGGCGTGTCCCGCGGACCGTCGACCGCGCCGGGGCGCAGCGCGCGGCAGGCCTCGGCGAGGGACTCGACCTGGCCGAGCACGCCCGCGAAGCTGAAGCTCATCGCCGGGGGCCGCGCCGGGACGCTCTCCGCCGCGACGAGGAGTACGTCCTGGAACGCCCACCGGCGCAGATGCACCAGCGTGCCGGGGATGGCGAACAGCTCGAAGAACCCGAGCCCACGGGTCCAGAAGTCCACCGACTCCGCCATGTCGGCGCTGGGGATCGTCACGAACGCGGGCATGCCGTAGATGCCGCGGAACGGCTCAGGCGGGACCGCGTCCGGGCCGGGGGTGGGCACGGGACTCATCTCGAACGCGTCGTAGTGGTCGCGCTTGTCGTCACTCATCTCGCTCATGCGCCCCACCTTCGACCCTCACGCAACGTGAGGGTCAAGCCGCAACGTGAGGGTCAAGCCGGGCCAGACGGTGCCCCTCCCCGGCCGCGGCCCGCAGCAGTACGTCGGTCAGTTCGTCAGGGGTGGAGAGCATCGGCCAGTGGCCCGTGGCCATGTCGAAGAAGGTGGCGCGCGGATCGGCCAGATGCTGGACGAGCGGCAGGCCGGAAGCGACCAGGGCTTCGAGCGAGGCGATGTCCATCGCCCCGCCCGTGGTGCAGAAGACGCCTGTCGTCGGCAGGGCGGCGACCGCCTCCGAGATCCGGAGCCGCTGCGCGTACGGGCCCGCGGGCGCGGGCGAGGCGAGGCGCGCGAGCCGGTCGAGGGCGTCGTCACCGACACCCGCGAGGTTCCCGTGGGCCCGCCACTCCTCAAGGGCCGGCGCCGGAATGCGCCAGCCGTCCTCCGCCTGCTCCTGCTGGCTCAGCGTGCGGTCGCGGGCCGGCCCGTCGGGCATCTGCTCACGCACCTGGTCGATCATGGAGTAGCCGTCCTGGGGCATCGGCGAGTCCAGGTACACGAGCCGGGAGACCCGGTCCGGGCGCCGGTCGGCGGCGCCCGCGGAGGGATAGATGCCGTAGCAGTAGCCGACGAGCACGACCTCGGGCGCGTCGACGTGGTCGATCAGCTGTGTCACGTCCTCGATGTGGGTGTCGAGGTCGATGCCGGGACCCGCCAGATGACGGCGGTCGCCGAGCCCGGTGAGCGTCGCCGCGTGCACCTCGGCCCCGGCCGCGCGCAGCCCCGCGGCCACGTCCCGCCACAGCCATCCGCCCGTGTACCCGCCCGACACCAGCACGAACGCCGTCATGATTCCTCCTCGTACGCCGCGGTCCGCACGGCCGGCCGATCGGCCGCCCGCGCTCGCCGGTACGGTAGGAACTCCCCCTGAGGGAGGTTCAAGTCGTGTCACCCGATGGTCCGGCGCCCGGCCGCCCCGCGCCTCACGGCCCGTCGCCCACCACCCCCGCCATCCCCAGCACCCCCAGCACCCCCAGCACCCCCGATCCCCAAGGGGCGCTGAGCATCGGGCAGCTCGCCGAGCAGGCGGGCGTGTCCGTCAAGACGGTCCGCTTCTACTCCGACCGCGGACTGCTGCCCGAAGCCACCCGCAGCGGTGGCGGGCACCGGCGCTACGGACCCGATGCCCTCGACCGGCTCCGCCTCATCCGTTCCCTCCGCGCCCTCGACCTGCCCGTCCCCGACGTGCGACGGGTCCTCGACGAGGAGGACGAGCTGGTGGACGTCGTCGAGGGGCGGCTGGCGGAGGTCGGCTCGCAACTCACCGCCCTGCGCTGGCGGGAGGCAGCCCTGCGGCTCCTCGCGGACTGCACCGCACACGAACGCGCCGAGCGGCTGCGGCTGATCGGGGCCCTCTCGACGCCGCCCGGCACGGACGCGCTCGCCCGGTTCTGGCGGTACTGGCTGCCCGCGCGGCTCCCGGCCCGCGTGACGAACGCCGTCATCGACCAGGCGGTGCCGACACCGCCCGCCGACCCCACTCCGGAACAGGTCCTCGCCTTCGCCCGGCTCCAGGACTTCGTCACCACCCCCTGCTTCGTCTTTGGCCCCCGTGCCGGCACGGACTACGGCCGGCCCGAGGTGCACCTCCCCGGCAAGGGCTACCGGCCCGCCGTGCTCTACGAAGCCCTCCCCGAGGCGTACGAACTGGCCTCGGCGGAGCTGCGGGCGGGACGGGCCCCGCACCACGGCGAGGCACTCGACAGCTTCGTCGCCGCGCACGCCGCATCGCTCAACCGGCGCGACACCGCGGACTTCCGCCGGGGGCTGCACCGGATGCTCGCCGCCGAACCCCGCATCGACCTCTACTGGCAGCTCACCGCCGAGGTCGTCAGCCCGCCGTCGGGCCCGCCGGAGCCGACGCCCGGAGCCGCGGACAACTGGCTCCGGGCGGCACTCGCCCCACTGGCCTGAACCCGGCGGGCCCGCCTACGGGCGCGTCCACACCGAGACGTAGTCGACGGCCATCGCGTGGCCGGGCCGCGTAGCCGCCGTCGGCGTCGCACGGCCCGCCACCCCGTCCGGGAACCCGCCGCCCATCGCGACGTTCAACAGGATGAAGTAGCCCTGGTGGGACGTCATGTCGGTCCACGTCCGCGCCGAGAAGCGGTCCTGGCTCAGGGTGTGGAACCGCTCCCCGTCGACGTACCAGCGCAGCTGATTGGGTGTCACCGAGCGGTCCCACTCGAAGCGGTACGTGTGGAAGGCCGCCTGGCAGGCGGCGCCGGGGCACGGGCGGCTCGCGCCGAGGCCCTGGGTCTCGTTGCAGTCGCCGCCCGGGTTCACGCCGCAGTGCAGCACGCCCCAGACGGAGTTGATGCCGTTCACGTTCTCCATGACGTCGAACTCGCCTATGGAGGGCCAGTTCTGGTAGTTGCCGCGGTAGGGCGAGCCGAGCGCCCAGAACGCCGGCCAGTAACCGAGCGCCGCGTCGCCCGTCACGTCCGGCATCCGGATGCGCCCCTCGATGGCCAGCGTGCCGCCGGCCGGGGCCTTGAAGTCGCTGCGCCGAGTCTCGATCCGGGCGGACGTCCACTTGCCCGACGCGTCCTTGCGCGGCGTGATCCGCAGATTGCCCGCTCCGTCGACGCTCAGGTTGTCCCGTGAGTTCGTGTACTCCTGGATCTCGCCCGTGCCCCAATTCCCCGGCCCGCCCGGGTAGTTGTGGCCGAGGTCGACCTGCCACTTCTTCGAGGAGGGCGCGCTCCCCGCGGGGCCGTTGAAGTCGTCGCTCCACTTCAGCGACCAGCCGGGGGCGGGCGGCGGCACGTCGCCGCGGGCCGTGCCGGGCGCCATCAGCGTCCCGAGCAGGCCCACGGCGGCGAGCCCGGCCAGGAGGGCGGACCTGCGTGTCGAACGAGGCGTGCGTACTGCGCGAACCGTGTGGACCGTACTCATCGGGCACCTCCGTGGGGGGTGGTGAGAGCGCTCTCAGAAGCGTGCTGCTGGTTTTGTAGTTGTGGTCGCGCCGCGCGTCAATGGCTCTGGTGCGTCAACTTCCCGAAGACTTACAGCTGTTGAACTTGCAGCAGTTGGGGTGGCCAGGGCGGTTAGGGTTGTCGCGTGAGCGTCGACTTCTGGTTCGACCCCGTGTGTCCGTACACCTGGATCACCTCGCGCTGGCTGCGCGAGGTGGAGAGAGTGCGGGACGTCGAAGTCCGCTGGCGGGTGATGAGCCTGGCCGTCCTCAACGAGGGCCTGGCCGTCGATCCGGAGGACCCGGAGGGGCTGTACGGGGAGTACATGAAGGCGCCGGGACGCATCTGCGCGGCGGTCCGCGACCAGTACGGGAACGAGGCGCTCGGGCGGTACTTCGACGCGCTCGGGGAGCGCATCCACGGGCAGCAGGACTGGGGCGGCACGGCGGCCGCCCTCGCCGACGCGGGCCTTCCCACGGACCTCGCGTCCGTGGCGATGACCACGGAGTACGACGCCGCGGTACGGGCCTCGCACGACGCGGGCCTCGCCCTCGTGGGCGACGACGTCGGCACGCCGGTGCTCTCGGTCGAGGGCGTGGGCGCCCTCTTCGGGCCCGTCGTGTCCCCGGCCCCGAGGGGCGAGGCGGCCGGACGGCTGTGGGACGGGGTGGTGCTGATGGCCGGCGTGGAGAGCTTCCACGAGTTCAAACGGGCTTACGGAGAACCGGACTTCGGCTGAGTCGGAGTGGTGGGGCTGAACGTCGAGGCCACGCTTACCTTTCGGTGCGTAGCTGACTAATTAGTCGGTACTTGTGGGCCGTTGGAGCTCCGCCAACGATGGTGGTCATGACGAACCACCCCGTTACGAACTTCCCTGACACGAACCTCCCTGACACGAACCGCCCCGCTACGAATCGCCCCCTTCCCTCTGTCACCGTCCTCGGTCTCGGTTCCATGGGGCAGGCCCTCGCCGGTGCCTTCCTGGACGCCGGGCACCGCACCACCATCTGGAACCGTTCCGACGGCAAGGGTGACGGCCTCGTCGCCCGGGGAGCGGTCCGGGCCGCCACCCCCGCGGAGGCGGTCCGCGCCTCCGACGTGGTCGTCGTCTGCGTCGTCGACTACGACGCCGCGCAGGCCGTCCTGGACCGGGCGGCCGGCGACCTGCCCGGCCGCCTCCTCGTGAACCTCACCTCGGACACCCCGGAGCGCGCCCGCGCGGCCGCAGCCTGGGCCGAGAGGACCGGCGTCGACTACCTGGACGGCGCGGTCATGGTCCCGGTGCCGGTGATCGGCACACCGGACGCGCTGATCTTCTACAGCGGCACGCGGTCCGCGTACGAGAAGTACGGGACGACGCTCGAGGCGCTCGGCGGGCGGTCCGCCTACGTCGGCGAGGACCACGGGCTCGCCGCCGTGTACGACCTCTCCATCCTCGACTTCTTCTGGACGGCGATGCACGGCCTGGTGCACGGCATGGCACTCGCCGGCAAGGAAGGCGTGCGGGCGGCCGACCTCGTTCCCTATCTGAAGGCCAACGTGGACCTGCTGGCGAGCGTGGTCGACGGCACGGCGGCGGATGTGGACGAGAGCCGGTACCCCGGGGAGATGGACAACCTCGCCATGGAGGCGGAGGGCATCGAGCACATCGTGCGGGCCGCCGAGCACCGCGGCCTGGACACCTCCGCCCTGCGCGGCGTGCTCACGGCGGCCCGCAGGGCGATCGACCTGGGGCACGGCGCCGACACGTGGAGCTCGACCGTCGAAGGCATCCGCAACCCCGTCTGACCCGGTGTGCCAGCAGGGCTGGCCTTGACGCCCACGTCAAGGATTACCGTCGGGTCATGCGAATCGGCGAGCTCGCGGCACGCGCGGGGACGACCACGCGGACGCTGCGCTACTACGAGTCGCGCGGGCTGCTCCCCGCGCGGCGCACCGGCAACGGTTACCGCACGTACGACGAGGACGACGTGCGGCTCCTGGAGCAGATCAGGACCCTCCAGGACTTCGGGTTCGATCTGGAGGAGACCAGACCCTTCGTGGAGTGTCTGCGCTCCGGGCACCCGGAGGGCGACTCCTGCCCCGCGTCGCTCGCCGTGTACCGCCGCAAGCTCACCGAACTCGACGCGCTGATCGGCGAGTTGACGGCAGTGCGCGACCAGGTCGGCGCGCAGCTCACGCGCGCCGAGGCGGCACTTCCGGGCGGCCCCGAGCCGCGGTGCGAACTGACGGGATGAACTGACGGGATGAGGAGTGTGGCGCAGTGAAGGCAGCAGGCGTGGCCGAGGTGACGGACGCGGATTTCGAGGGGGAGGTGCTGCGCGAGGCGGACCGTCCGGTGCTCGTGGAGTTCACGGCGGACTGGTGCGGTCCGTGCCGGCAGCTGGCGCCGGTGCTGAGCGAGATCGCGCGGGAGGAGGCGGACCGGATCAAGATCCTTCAGCTGGACGTGGACCGGAGCCCGGAGACCGCCATCGCGTACAAGGTGCTCTCGGCGCCGACCATGATCGTGTTCAGGGGCGGTGAGCCCGTGCTCCAGCTGGTGGGCGCGCGGGCCAAGCGGAAGCTCCTCGCCGAGCTGGCCGACGTGCTCTGAGAAGCGGCCCTCAAGAGAAATACCCCGGACGAATTGACGTCCGGGGTATTTCTCTGCGTATATTGGATTCTTTCGCGAAGCTCCTGCCATTTGCGCATGACGGCTTCACGAGAAGCTTTATACGAGTACTGTAACTGGCGAGGGGCTGAATTGTCAACCGAGGAATTGCGGGAAGAGCAGCAATTCGTCTCCGGGCTGTACGCGCGTCTGGACGCGCTGCGCGAGGAGGCCGAAACCGCCGTGCAGGCGTCGTTGTCGCAGGTGGGCAACGGTCTCCAGGCGCGCTTGGAGCGCGATGTGCTGGTGGCGGAGCGGTCCGGGCTGCTCGCCGCCTTCGACGCGGGAGAGAACGGGCTGTGCTTTGGACGGCTCGAATTCCGCGACGGCCGCGATCATCACATCGGACGTATCGGAATCCGTGCGTCCGACGTCGAACGCACTCCGCTCGTGATCGACTGGCGCGCCGATGTCGCGCGCCCCTTCTACCTCGCGACGGGCCATACGCCGATGGGCCTGCGCAGACGCCGGCACATCACCACCGAGGGCCGTGAGGTCACCGGCCTGCACGACGAGATCCTCGACCTGAGCGACCCGACCCGCACCGGCCACGAGGGCGCCGACGCCGACGAGGTGCTCCTCGCCGCGCTCGACTCGGCGCGCACCGGCCGTATGCACGACATCGTGCAGACCATCCAGGCCGAACAGGACCGCATCATCCGCGCCCCGCACCGCGGCGTCCTCGTCGTCGAGGGCGGCCCGGGGACCGGCAAGACGGTCGTGGCGCTGCACCGTGCCGCGTTCCTGCTCTACGCCCACCGCGAGCTGCTCGCCAAGCGCGCGGTCCTGATCGTCGGCCCGAACCCGGCGTTCCTCGGCTACATCGGCGAGGTGCTGCCCGCGCTCGGCGAGACCGGCGTGCTGCTCTCGACGGTCGGCGAGCTGTTCCCCGGCGTGACGGCGACCGGCACGGACAGCCCCGAGGCGGCCGAGGTGAAGGGCCGCGCGGAGATGGCGGACGTGCTCGCCGCGGCCGTGCGCGACCGGCAGCGCACCCCCGAGCCGGGCGAGCCGATGGTCATCGAGCACGACGACGGCGACCTGATCCTGGACTGGACGATCGCCGACCAGGCGCGCGAGGCGGCCCGCGCCGCGGACGTGCCGCACAACCTCGGCCGCCCGCACTTCGCGTTCCGGATCATCGACGCGCTGACCGCGCAGCTCGCCGAGCGCATCGGCCACGACCCGTACGGCGGGCCGAACTTCCTCGGCCCCGACGACATCGCCCAGCTCGGCAAGGGCATCGCGGCCAGCGCCGAGGTGCACGCCGCCATCGAGGAGCTGTGGCCGACGCTCACCCCGCAGCGCTTCGTCGCCGCCTACCTGGAGGAGCCGACAGGGCTCACCGAGGAGGACGCGAAGGCGATCCGCCGTCCGTACGGCTCGGCCTGGACGCCCGCCGACGTACCGCTGCTCGACGAGGCCGCCGAACTGCTCGGGCACGACGACAGCGCCGAACGGGCGGCGTCCGAGGCCGAGCGGGCCAAGCAGATCGCGTACGCGCAGGGCGTGCTCGACGTCTCGCGCGCCTCCCGGACGTACGAGTTCGAGGACAAGGACGAGGACGACGCCGAGGTCCTGCTCGCGCACAACATCATCGACGCGGAGCGGATGGCCGAGCGCCAGGAGGAGGCCGACCACCGCAGTGCCGCCGAGCGCGCGGCCGCCGACCGCACCTGGGCGTTCGGGCACATCATCGTCGACGAGGCGCAGGAGCTCTCCGCGATGGCCTGGCGGCTGCTCATGCGGCGCTGCCCGACCCGCTCGATGACGCTGGTGGGCGACCCGGCGCAGACCGCCGAGGCGGGCGGCTGCGGCTCGTGGGAGAGCATCCTCGCCCCGTACGTCGAGGACCGCTGGGAGTACACGCGGCTCGGCGTCAACTACCGCACACCCGTGGAGATCATGGAGGTGGCGGCCGAGGTGCCGCGCGTCGGACAGCCGGACTTCCGGCCGCCGAGTTCGGTGCGGTCCACGGGTGTGCGTCCCTGGGCGCGCAGGACCGACGACCTCGCCACCGCCGTGGCCGACGCGGTCGCCGCCGAGGCGAGGGACGAGGGCCGCCTCGCGGTGATCGCCCCCCGCGAGCTCCACGCGGAGCTCGCCGCACAGCTGCCCGGGGTGACGGCCGGGCAGGCCCCGGACCTGACGCGGCCGGTCGTCCTGATCGACCCGCGTCAGGCGAAGGGCCTGGAGTTCGACACGGTCCTGGTCGTCGAGCCCGCGCGGTACGGCACGAGCGACCTCTACGTGGCCCTGACCCGGGCCACACAGCGCCTCGGCCTGCTGTACGCCGAGGAGCTGCCCCAGGCCCTCAAGGAGGTCGAGCAGGTCACACCGGCCGCAGCCACACCGTAGCGAGGGGCGGCAGGGTCAGGCGCAGGGACGCCGGACGGCCGTGGGACGGCACCGGATCCGTCTTGAGCGGGTCGGGGTTGGTGACGCCGCCGCCGCCGTAGCGGGCCTCGTCCGTGTTCAGGACCTCCTGCCAGGCGGCGAACTCGTCCGGCACGCCCAGGCGGTAGGCGTGCCGCACGACCGGTGAGAAGTGGGAGACGGCGAGCAGCGGGGGCCCGTCGGAGCCTTCGGCCGGGTGGCGCAGGAAGGCGAAGACGTTGTCCTCGGCGGCGTCGCCGTCGATCCAGGCGAAGCCGCCGGGGTCGGTGTCGCGCTGCCACAGGGCGCCTTCGCGGCGGTAGACGGTGTTCAGCTCGCGGACGAGGTCGCGCACGCCCCGGTGGTCGGCCTCCGCGCCGTACGCCGGGTCGAGCAGCCACCAGTCCGGGCCGTGCCCCTCCGACCACTCGGCGCCCTGCGCGAACTCCTGCCCCATGAAGAGGAGTTGCTTGCCGGGGTGGGCCCACATGAAGCCCAGGTAGGCGCGCAGGTTCGCGCGCTGCTGCCACCAGTCGCCCGGCATCTTGGACACCAGCGACCGCTTGCCGTGGACGACCTCGTCGTGCGAGATGGGCAGGACGTAGTTCTCGCTGTAGGCGTACACCATCGAGAACGTCATTTCGTTGTGGTGGTACTTGCGGTGCACCGGCTCCTTGGTGACGTAGTCGAGGGAGTCGTGCATCCAGCCCATGTTCCACTTCAGGCCGAAGCCGAGGCCGCCGAAGCCGCCAGGACCCTGGTGGTGCGTCGCGCGGGTCACGCCGTCCCAGGCCGTGGACTCCTCGGCGATGGTGACGACGCCGGGGGAGCGGCGGTAGACGGTGGCGTTCATCTCCTGGAGGAAGGCGACGGCGTCGAGGTTCTCGCGCCCGCCGTGCGCGTTCGGCGTCCACTCGCCGTCCTCGCGGGAGTAGTCGAGGTAGAGCATGGACGCGACCGCGTCGACGCGCAGCCCGTCGATGTGGAACTCCTCGCACCAGTAACTGGCGTTGGCGACGAGGAAGTTGCGTACCTCCTTGCGGCCGTAGTCGAACTCCAGGGTTCCCCAGTCGGGGTGCGCGGACCGGGCCGGGTCCTCGTGCTCGTACAGGGGCCGGCCGTCGAACTCGGCGAGCGCCCAGTCGTCCCGCGGGAAGTGCGCGGGCACCCAGTCCATCAGGACGCCGATCCCGGCCCTGTGCAGCGCGTCGACGAGGAACTTGAAGTCGTCGGGCGTGCCGAGGCGGGCGGTCGGTGCGTAGAACCCGGTCACCTGATAGCCCCAGGAGCCGCCGAAGGGATGCTCGGCCACGGGCATCAGCTCGACGTGCGTGAAGCCCAGGTCCCCGACGTACGCGGGTAGCTGCTCCGCGAGTTGACGGTATGTCAGCCCCGGGCGCCAGGAAGCGAGATGCACCTCGTACACTGAGAAGGGCGCCTCGTGGGCGGGTATCTCGGCCCGGCGCGCGAGCCACTCCTGGTCGTGCCACTCGTGGTGCGACTCGTGGACGACGGAGGAGTTGGCGGGCGGGGTCTCGGTGCGGCGCGCGAGCGGGTCGGCGCGCAGGGTGGTCGAACCGTCGGGCCGGGTGATCTCGAACTTGTACAGCTCGCCCTCGCCGACGGACGGCGCGAACAGCTCCCAGACGCCGGTGCCGCCGAGCGAGCGCATCGGGAACCCGGTGCCGTCCCAGAAGTTGAAGCCCCCCACGACCCGCACGCCCCGGGCGTTGGGCGCCCACACCGTGAACCGGGTGCCGGTCGCCCCCTGGTGGATCATCGGCCGGGCGCCGAGCGCCTCCCACAGCCGCTCGTGCCGCCCCTCGCCGATCAGATGCAGGTCGAACTCGCCGACCGAGGGGAGGAAGGAGTACGCGTCGTGGATCTCCCACTCCGCGTCCTCGTACGTGATGTGGAGCCGGTAGCCGTCCGGCACGGACCGCAGCGGGAGGACCGCGGAGAAGAAGCCTTCGCCGTCGTCGCGCAGCTCGGCGCGGAGGTCCTCGGCGACGACGGCGACCGCCTTGGCGTACGGCCGCAGCGCCCGGAACGCGATGCCGCCGGGCACGGGGTGGGCGCCCAGGACACCGTGCGGATCGTGGTGGGTGCCGTTCAGGAGACGGTCCCTGTCGCTCGCGGAGACGGGGGAGTGGGTGACGGGCGGCGGCGCGGCCCCGGGCGCGGTCACGGCCTTGGACGCGCCGTCGGCCACGGTGACGGAGTCCTTCGCCGGTGCTTTCGCCGCCGCCTTCCTGGTGCTCCTGGTGCTTTTCGCGTGCTTCTCGTCGGACGGTTTGCGGGGGCGCGGGGTCACGGGAGAGGCCTCCTCCGAAGGAATGGTCAGTGGGCGTCGTCGGCGGGACCGTCCTGGGCGAGACGGCGGACGGCGGCCAGGGGGACCGGCAGCCAGTCGGGGCGGTGGCGGGCCTCGTAGAGGACTTCGTAGACCGCCTTGTCGGTCTCGTGGGCACGCAGCAGCACGGGGTCCATGCGCGGATCGCGGCCCGAGACGTCCGCGTACCCCCTGCAGTACGCGGCCCGGCACTCGTCGGCCCACTCCGGGGCCCAGGTGCCGTGGGAGGCCGCGTAGTCGAAGGAGCGCAGCATGCCCGCCACGTCGCGGACCGGCGGCTGCGGAAGCCGGCGCTCGGCGAGCGGCCGCGCGGGCTCGCCCTCGAAGTCTATGAGCGACCATTCGCCGTCCGGTGAGCGCAGGCACTGCCCCAGGTGCAGGTCGCCGTGGACGCGCTGGGCCGTCCACGACTGGCCCTCGCCGCCCAGGTCGGCCAGCGCCTCGAAGGCGGTGAGCAGCCCGGGGGCGTAGGGCCGCAGGGCGGGGACCGCCTGCGCCGCCGCGGTGAGGCGCTCCGCCATGGCGTCCGCGGCCAGCTCCACCTGCGCCCGGCCCAGCGTGACGGTGGGCAGCGCGGCCGCGAGCGCCGTGTGCACCTCCGCCGTGGCGCGGCCGAGCGCCCGCGCCTCACCGGTGAAGGACTCGCCCTTGTCGCGCATCCGCAGCGCGAGCTCCCAGCCGTCCTCGGCCCCCGCCAGATACGGCTGGAGCACGCCGAGGCCGCAGCTCTCGTCCGTGGCCGTCGCGCCGGCCGGCAGGTCGGCGAGGAACCACGCGGCGGGCGCGGGCACCCGGGCGCAGCCGTGGCGGGCGAGGTGCAGCGGGAGTTCCAGGTCGGGGTTGACGCCGGGCACGACGCGGCGGAACAGCTTGAGGATGAACGTATCGCCGTACACCAGCGAGGAGTTGGACTGCTCGGTGGTGAGCAGCCGCGGGGCGAGTCCGGAGGGTATCTCGGCACGCATGTCGCGTTCGAAGCGGAGCACGCCGTGCCGCCCCGGTATCCGCAGCCGCTCCAGGAGCAGTCCGGTGAGGTGCCGGTCGTGCAGCGCGTCGTACACCGTGGACCCGGCGAGTGGGCCCGCGGTGGCGTGGCCGATCAGGGCGGAGGCCAGGTGCGGTGGCAGCGTGCGGCGCACGCCGAGCAACAACTGGTAGCAGTCGGCGGGCCGTTCGGCGGCGATACCGTCGAATGCCGAGCCCTGCGCGGGAACGAGCGGCTGGCGGACCCGCAGCAGGAGGTGCAGCAGGCCCGACGGCGAGCCGTGCGGCAGGAGTTCGGTCGCCGACACCGCCTCCAGGTCGCTGATCGGGCGCCCCTTCCCGGCGAACCACCGCTGCCGGGGCAGCCACTCGCGCAGCAGCGGATCGAGCGAGGCGAGCAGGGCAGTGGCGTGCGCACTGGGGCGGATGACGGCTTCCGACATGGCGTCGCGTCCTTTCCGCGTCGCGGACGAGGCAGGGTGCGGGAGTGCCGGTGGTGCGGAGGGGTGCCGGGTTGTTGCGTTGGAGTGCCCAGGGCGGGGCGGCGGAAACCGCCCCGCGAGGGCGTCGCGCTGCCGGAGCCTACGCCGGTTCCTTGCGCAACCGGAACCAGTAGAACCCGTGTCCCGCCAGTGTCAGCAGGTACGGCAGTTCACCGATGGCCGGAAAGCGCACCCCGCCGATCAGCTCCACGGGATGGCGCCCGCTGAAGGCCTGCAGATCGAGTTCGGTGGGCTGCGCGAAGCGCGAGAAGTTGTGCACGCACAGCACCAGGTCGTCGCCCTCGTCGCCGGTCGAGGGGGCTTCCCGCAGGAAGGCGAGGACCGCCGGGTTGGTCGAGGGGAGTTCCGTGTACGAACCGAGTCCGAACGCCGGGTTCTGCTTGCGGATCTCGATCATGCGCCGCGTCCAGTGGAGCAGGGAGGACGGGGAGGACATGGAGGCCTCGACGTTGGTGACCTGGTAGCCGTAGACGGGGTCCATGATCGTGGGGAGGTAGAGGCGTCCGGGGTCGCACGAGGAGAAGCCGGCGTTGCGGTCGGGGGTCCACTGCATGGGGGTGCGGACCGCGTCGCGGTCGCCGAGCCAGATGTTGTCGCCCATGCCGATCTCGTCGCCGTAGTACAGGATCGGCGATCCTGGCAGGGAGAGCAGCAGGGCGGTGAAGAGTTCGATCTGGTTGCGGTCGTTGTCCAGGAGGGTGGCCAGGCGGCGGCGGATGCCGATGTTGGCGCGCATGCGCGGGTCCTTGGCGTACTCCGCGTACATGTAGTCGCGTTCCTCGTCGGTGACCATTTCCAGGGTGAGCTCGTCGTGGTTGCGCAGGAAGATGCCCCACTGGCAGCCGGAGGGAATGGCCGGTGTCTTGGCGAGGATTTCCGAGACGGGGTAGCGCGATTCACGCCGGACGGCCATGAAGATGCGCGGCATGACGGGGAAGTGGAACGCCATGTGGCATTCGTCGCCGCCGTTCTGGAAGTCGCCGAAATAGTCGACGACGTCCTCCGGCCACTGGTTGGCCTCCGCGAGGAGAACCGTGTCCGGATAGTGCGCGTCGATCTCGGCACGGACCCGTTTCAGCAGCTCGTGGGTGCGGGGGAGGTTCTCGCAGTTCGTGCCCTCCTCCGCGTAGAGGTAGGGCACGGCGTCGAGGCGGAAGCCGTCGATGCCGAGGTCCAGCCAGAACCGCAGCGCCGAGACGATTTCCTCCTGGACGGCGGGGTTCTCGTAGTTGAGGTCGGGCTGGTGGGAGAAGAAGCGGTGCCAGTAGTACTGCTTGCGGACGGGGTCGAAGGTCCAGTTGGAGGCTTCGGTGTCGACGAAGATGATGCGCGCGTCCTGGTACTGCTTGTCGTCGTCGGCCCAGACGTAGTAGTCGCCGTAGGGGCCTTCGGGGTCGTTCCTGGAGGCCTGGAACCACGGGTGCTGGTCGCTGGTGTGGTTCATGACGAAGTCGATGATGACGCGCATGCCGCGCTGGTGTGCGGAGTCGACGAATTCGACGAAGTCGGCGAGGTCGCCGAATTCGGGGAGGACGGCGGTGTAGTCGGAGACGTCGTATCCGCCGTCGCG